>NZ_JAGGQM010000008.1:0-36626 GCF_018613295.1 Bacillus sp. ISL-39 | reverse complement strand
GTAGGACGCCGCCGGGCACATGAAAGAACAGCTATAATGGCTGTTCTTTTTTTGTATGCTGATTTATAAATGATGCGTGAAATATGGCAGTAACTGATTATATTTGGCCTGACTACGGACAAAGTTTCGTGGAAAAGCACACAAAATTGTCAGAACCTGAGTCAATTTCAGACAGGTTTGGAGGTAATGAACGAAAAGTTGTCCGAACTTGAGCCAACTTCAGACAGGTTTGAAGGAAAAACACGAAAAGTTGTCTGAACTTGAGCCAACTTCAGACAGGTTTGAAGGAAAAGCACAAAAAGTTGTCAGAACCTGAGCCAACTTCAGACAGGTTTGAAGGAAAAGCACACAAAGTTGTCCGAACTTGAGCCAACTTCAGACAGGTTTGAAGGAAAAACACGAAAAGTTGTCTGAACTTGATGCAACTTCAGACAGGTTTGAAGGAAAAGCACAAAAAGTTGTCCGAACTTGAGCCAACTTCAGACAGGTTTAAAGGAAAAGCACACAAAGTTGTCCGAACTTGAGCCAACTTCAGACAGGTTTGAAGGAAAAGCACAAAAAGTTGTCCGAACTTGAGCCAACTTCAGACAGGTTTGAAGGAAAAGCACGAAAAGTTGTCTGAACCTGAGCCAACTTCAGACAGGTTTGAAGGGAAAACACGAAAAGTTGTCTGAACTTGAGCCAACTTCAGACAGGTTTGGAGGAAAAACACAAAAAGTTATCTGAACTTGATGCAACTTCAGACAGGTTTGAAGGGAAAGCACAAAAAGTTGTCCGAACCTGAGCCAACTTCAGACCAGGTTTGAAGGGAAAACACGAAAAGTTGACTGAACTTGAGCCAACTTCAGACAGGTTTGGAGGAAAAGTACGAAAAGTTGACTGAACTTGAGCCAACTTCAGACAGGTTTGGAGGAAAAGTACGAAAAGTTGTCAGAACATGATACAACCAGGACAAGTAGTTGCTTTTTGCCAGTAAACTCCTGGTGCATTGATATAGCACTTATACAGGCACAGGTGGGTTCCCCAGAAAATAAAATATACCAGCTGCTTTCTTATATAGAACCTTCGGAAAGAGCTTATGTACTAAAGATAATATTACTGGTTACAATGCCAATCTAACCAATAGGCACCGACTCCTTCTCAGAAAATCTAATCCCGAACAAATTTTTCATTGATGTGCCCAGATACAAGTTTCCACATGTTATAAAATGGGTATAATAACCAACACACCCCTTATTGTCATGTTTTGGCATACATAATTTTGGCGAAAATAATTCAGGATACTTTCATTGCAACGGAAAAAAATTTTTTGTATAATTAACGTCAAATATAGTCAAAGTCAGATTGGGGGAGGTTTAGTGAGGAATATATCGGACATCATAGAACATTACCTTAAACAGGTTTTAGAAATGAGCGATAAGGACATCGTTGAAATCAAGCGAAGTGAAATCGCCGATAAATTTCAGTGCGTGCCGTCCCAGATCAATTATGTCATCAATACAAGGTTCACGATTGAAAGAGGCTATCTTGTTGAGAGCAAACGGGGTGGCGGCGGCTACATCCGGATCATCAAAGTCCAGGCTTATGATCATGCACATTTGATTGATGATTTACTGTCTTTGATACAGACCCGAATTTCTCAAAGCAGCGCCGAGCATGTCATCTTCCGTCTTGCGGAGGAAGATGTAGTCACTGAACGTGAGGCAAAAATCATGCTGAGTGTGCTCGACAGGTCCGTCCTGTATATTGAGCTGCCGCTGCGTGATGAGCTGCGTGCGAGAATGTTGAAGGCCATGCTGATGGCATTGAAGTATAAATAATATCAAAGCAGATAAAGAGGTGAGGGCATGATCTGCCAAGAGTGTAATCAAAGGCCGGCAACGCTGCACTTCACGAATTTTTCAAATGGAGAAAAAACGGAATTGCACTTGTGTGAAATATGCGCACAAGAAAAAGGTGAATTGTTTATGATGAACAACGGCCCTGCTTTTTCGATCAATAGCTTGCTTGCCGGATTGTTGAATATGGAACCTGCTTTTCCTGAACAGAAAAAGGATGCCTTTGACGCTGAGCAAGTGGCCCAGTGTCCTCAATGTTCAATGACATTTCCGCAGTTTGTGAAAGTAGGCAGATTTGGCTGTGCGACTTGCTATGATGCTTTTCGCGAACAGCTGACCCCGATTGTCAGGAGACTCCATAGCGGAAATTCCGTACATAATGGAAAAATCCCTAAAAGAGTCGGCGGTGACCTTCATGTAAGGAAGACAATCGATCAGCTTAAACAAACTCTGAAAAGCCTGATTTCTGCAGAGGAATTTGAGCAGGCTGCTGAGACAAGGGACCAGATCAGGGAACTTGAAAGGAAATTGTCAGCAGGTCAAGAGGGAGGGGAGTAGCCTTGTCATTGGAGAAGTTTATCAATCAGGCTGTCAGCTCCTGGATGAGTGCTGATGGACCTGATTCAGATATCGTCCTTAGCTCTCGCATCCGCTTTGCAAGGAACCTTGACGAGTATAATTTTCCGACATTGTTCACTAATGGTGAGGCAGAGGCAGTGGTGGGTACGATCATGGAACGTGCCAGTAATACATCGACAGCTGCTTTTGGTCAGTTGGAAATGATTAAAATGGATGAAATTCCGCCTTTGCAGAAAAGGGTGCTGGTCGAGAAGCATTTGATCAGTCCGAATCTGGCAGAAAATTCTGTTCATGGTGCCGTCCTGTTATCTGAAAATGAAGAAGTCAGCATCATGATCAATGAGGAAGACCATATTAGGATTCAATGTTTATTCCCAGGCTTCCAGCTAAGTGAAGCCCTCAAGGCTGCCAATGAAATCGATGACTGGCTTGAGGAATATGTCAATTATGCGTTTGATGAGAAATTCGGCTATTTAACCAGCTGTCCTACGAATGTGGGTACTGGACTGAGAGCATCGGTGATGATGCACCTGCCTGGTCTTGTTTTGACACAGCAAATGAACCGGATCGTCCCGTCGATTAACCAGCTTGGTTTGGTGGTAAGAGGTATTTACGGCGAGGGCAGTGAAGCACTCGGCAATATTTTTCAAATATCGAACCAAATTACGCTCGGAAAATCGGAAGAGGACATTGTAGACGATTTAAAAAGTGTCGTAAGCCAGATTATATCTCAGGAAAGGTCGGCGCGGGAAGCATTAGCGAAGACTTCTAACATACAATTAGAAGACAGAGTGTTTCGCTCATATGGAACACTTGCAAACAGCAGGATCATCGAAACGAAGGAAGCTGCCCGCTGCCTATCAGATTTAAGGCTTGGAATAGATATGGGTTTTATAAAAAATATATCCAAGTCGATTTTGAATGAGTTGATGATATTAACTCAGCCCGGGTTTTTACAGCAATATGCGGGAGGACCATTAAGACCGAATGAACGGGATATCCGCAGGGCTGCTTTAATAAGAGAACGTTTGAAAATGGAAACAAAAGACGAGTCAGGAGGATGATCTTATGATGTTTGGACGATTTACCGAGAGAGCACAAAAAGTATTGGCACTCGCACAGGAAGAGGCGATTCGCCTTGGACATAACAATATCGGCACAGAACACATCTTACTTGGCCTGGTGCGTGAAGGTGAGGGCATTGCGGCAAAGGCGCTTTATGGTCTTGGTCTTGGAGCGGAGAAGATCCAGAAGGAAGTTGAGAACCTGATTGGCCGCGGCCAGGAAACTTCCCAGACAATCCACTATACGCCAAGAGCTAAGAAGGTCATCGAACTTTCGATGGATGAGGCAAGGAAGCTGGGCCACTCCTATGTTGGAACAGAACATATCCTGCTTGGATTGATCCGTGAGGGAGAGGGCGTGGCTGCAAGAGTACTGAACAATCTTGGTGTCAGCCTGAACAAGGCGCGCCAGCAGGTCCTTCAGCTGCTTGGAAGCAATGAAACTTCAGGACATCAGGGTGGCGGAACGGCTAATGCCAATACGCCGACACTTGACAGCCTTGCAAGGGACTTAACAGCAATCGCCAGGGAAGGCAGCCTTGATCCGGTCATCGGCCGTGCTAAGGAAATCCAGCGTGTCATTGAAGTGTTAAGCCGCCGGACGAAGAACAACCCTGTATTGATCGGTGAGCCAGGCGTCGGTAAAACAGCAATTGCCGAAGGGCTGGCACAGCAAATCGTCAATAACGAGGTACCGGAAATCCTTCGTGACAAGCGTGTCATGACTCTTGATATGGGCACAGTTGTTGCAGGAACAAAGTACCGCGGTGAATTTGAGGATCGATTGAAGAAGGTCATGGATGAAATTCGCCAGGCAGGAAATATCATTCTATTCATCGACGAGCTCCATACATTAATTGGTGCCGGCGGAGCTGAGGGAGCGATTGACGCTTCCAATATCCTGAAGCCGTCACTTGCACGCGGCGAGCTGCAATGTATCGGTGCAACAACATTGGATGAATACCGTAAATACATCGAAAAAGATGCTGCACTAGAACGACGTTTCCAGCCGATTACAGTCGATGAGCCAACGGCAGAAGAGTCAGTACAAATTTTGAAGGGTCTTCGTGACCGCTATGAAGCTCACCACAGAGTATCGATTACGGATGAGGCAATTGAAGCGGCAGTAAAATTATCTGACCGCTACATCTCTGACCGATTCCTTCCGGATAAAGCAATTGACTTAATTGATGAAGCAGGTTCAAAGGTTCGCCTGCGTTCCTATACAACTCCGCCTAACCTTAAGGAGCTTGAGGTGAAGCTGGAGGAAGTGCGCAAGGAGAAAGATGCTTCTGTACAAAGCCAGGAGTTTGAAAAGGCTGCTTCATTAAGAGATACAGAACAGCGCCTTCGTGAACAGCTTGAAAATACGAAAAAGTCATGGAAAGAAAAGCAGGGCAAGGAAAACAGTGAAGTGACAGTGGAAGACATTGCACATGTGGTGTCCAGCTGGACGAATATCCCTGTTTCCAAGCTAGCGCAAACTGAAACAGATAAGCTCCTGAACCTGGAGGAAATCCTTCATTCCCGTGTCATCGGCCAGGATGAAGCCGTTAAAGCAGTTTCCAAGGCCGTAAGACGCGCGCGTGCAGGCTTGAAGGACCCTAAACGTCCAATCGGTTCATTTATCTTCCTTGGACCAACAGGTGTCGGTAAAACAGAATTGGCAAGAGCATTGGCAGAGTCCATGTTTGGAGATGAAGATGCGATGATCCGCGTCGATATGTCTGAATACATGGAGAAGCATTCAACGTCCCGTCTTGTTGGTTCACCTCCAGGATATGTAGGATATGATGAAGGCGGCCAATTGACAGAGAAGGTACGCAGAAAGCCATACTCGGTCATCCTGCTTGATGAAATTGAAAAAGCGCATCCAGATGTGTTTAATATTTTGCTGCAGGTACTCGAGGATGGCCGTTTGACGGACTCCAAGGGCCGGACCGTCGATTTCCGCAATACAATCATGATCCTGACATCCAATGTCGGAGCAGAAGCGTTAAAGCGGAATAAATATGTTGGCTTCAATATCCAGGATGGAGAACAGGATTACAAAGATATGAAGGGTAAAGTGATGGAGGAGCTGAAAAAGGCATTCCGTCCTGAATTCCTTAACCGTATCGATGAAATCATCGTCTTCCATGCGCTCGAAAAGCCGCATTTAAAAGAAATCGTTACATTGATGTCCGACCAGCTTGTGAAGCGCCTGAAAGAGCAGGAAATCACACTAGAGCTGACAGATGCGGCAAAAGAAAAGATTTCGGAGGAAGGCTACGATCCAGAGTACGGTGCACGTCCGCTGCGCAGGGCAATCCAGAAGCATATCGAAGACCAGCTGTCTGAAGAATTGCTGAGAGGAACCGTCCTCACTGGGCAAAATGTCGTCATAGATGTTGAAAATGGCGAATTCGTTGTCAAGGCTCCAGAAGGAACGGCAAAAGCTTAAAATGGCTTAACATGTAAACAAAAGGGGTATACGTACAAAATACGTGTACCCCTTTTTTTACTAAAGGAAAGTTTCATTGGAGTACTCCTCAAAAGTTTGCCACGCTGCCTATAACTAGTTCGTATTCGATGAGCGGCAAACCGTCTTTCTAAAAATAGTTGGAATTGCACTATATGGATATGAACATAATTTAAGTGTGGGACCACCTAAATTCAGCATTTAAGGAAAAATTACATACTTGCTTCAGTTGCTATCATTTCTTTTATTACTTGTTTGGCTTTATTATATAAGTAATAACTTTTTTATTGAGAGGCTAAAAAAATGGCAAAAAGAAAAACAAAATTCATGTGCCAGGAATGTGGCTATGAATCTCCGAAGTGGATGGGGAAATGTCCGGGATGCGGGCAATGGAATAAGATGGTCGAGGAAGTGGAGAGCACTGGCACGGCAAGAAGAGGAGCTTTTGCCAATACGGGTAATACGAGTGTTGCTGCAAAGGCCACCCCAATTACTAGTATTGAAACAGTCAGCGAGCCGCGGATTACGACAGACTTGAATGAGTTGAACCGTGTGCTTGGCGGCGGGGTAGTCAGAGGGTCGCTTGTGCTGATCGGGGGGGACCCTGGCATCGGCAAATCAACATTATTGCTTCAGGTATCTTACCAGCTGGCCAAGAAGGCGCATTCCGTCCTCTATATTTCTGGTGAGGAGTCGATGAGGCAAACGAAGCTCCGCGCGGACCGGCTTGGTGTAACATCGGATAACCTGTTTGTTTATGCGGAAACCAACCTGCAGGAAATCAGCCTGACAATCGAAAACAGCAATACAGATTTTGTCATCGTCGATTCCATTCAAACTATCTTCCATCCAGAAGTGACCTCCGCGCCAGGGAGTGTGTCACAGGTAAGGGAATGTACAGCTGAGTTAATGAGGATTGCGAAAACAAAAGGAATCGCGATTTTTATCGTTGGCCATGTAACGAAGGAAGGCTCGATCGCCGGACCAAGACTGCTGGAGCATATGGTTGATACAGTTCTATATTTCGAAGGTGAGAGACACCACACTTACAGAATCCTTAGGGCTGTCAAAAACCGTTTCGGGTCGACGAATGAAATGGGTATTTTTGAGATGAAGGAAGTTGGTCTTGAAGAAGTGGCAAATCCCTCGGAAATATTTTTAGAGGAAAGATCACAGGGTGCTTCGGGTTCAACGGTCGTGGCCTCGATGGAAGGAACGAGACCTGTACTGGTTGAAATCCAGGCGCTGATCTCGCCTACTAGCTTTGGGAATCCAAGGCGGATGGCTACCGGAATCGACCATAACCGTGTTTCCTTGCTGATGGCGGTGCTGGAGAAGCGTGTCGGATTGCTGCTCGCTAATCAGGATGCTTATTTGAAGGTCGCCGGCGGAGTGAAGCTGGATGAACCGGCAATCGACCTTGCGGTGGCAGTCAGCATTGCTTCTAGCTTCAGGGATAAACCAACCCGTGCTTCTGACTGTATCATTGGCGAGGTAGGGCTGACTGGGGAAGTAAGGAGGGTCTCGAGGATTGAACAGCGAGTCCAGGAAGCGGCGAAGCTTGGCTTTGAAAGAATTATTTTACCGGAGAATAATCTTGGCGGATGGACTCCTCCACGGGGAGTTGAGCTTATCGGGGTATCATCTGTCAGCCATGCATTAAAAGTCACCTTGGGAGGTTGATGGATTGGAACATAAAGAGCTTGAGGAAAAAGAGTTAGGTGAAATCCTTCAATTCATCGCTCCAGGTACACCTCTAAGGGATGGAATCGATAATGTGCTTCGGGCCAAGACAGGCGGGTTGATTGTGTTTGGGTATAACGAAAAGGTTAAAAACCTGGTTGATGGCGGCTTTGAAATCAATTGCAGGTTCAGTCCCAGCTATCTTTATGAACTGGCGAAGATGGATGGTGCGATTATTTTAAATGAGACTGGCAGCAAGATCCTATTCGCCAACGCCCAGTTAGCGCCGGATACGGGCGTACCCTCGACTGAGACAGGGATGAGGCACAGGACAGCGGAGCGGGTGGCGAGGCAAACAAGGGCACTTGTCATCGCAATTTCCCAGCGAAGGAATGTCATTACCCTTTACCAGGGAAACCTTCGCTATGCATTGAAGGAAATCGGCGTCATCTTAACAAAGGCAAACCAGGCCATCCAGACGCTGGAAAAGTACAAAGTCGTGCTTGAACAAAGCATTACCAATCTGGGAATTCTCGAATTTGAGAATCTTGTCACCTATAATGATTTACTGCAGGTGATCCATCGTTTTGAAATGGTGCTGAGGATCAAGACGGAGCTTTTTACTTATTTGAGTGAGCTCGGGCAGGAAGGCCGGCTGATCCGCCTGCAAATGCAGGAGCTTTTATTTGAAATGGAAAGAGAAGCACTGCTTGTCATCAAAGATTACTCAGCAGAAACGGAAGTGAAGGCAGATGTTGTGATGGCCCGTTTCCAGGAGCTTTCAAAGGCAGGCGTCATTGAAGACACTACCATCCTCAAGCTTCTCGGTCATCAGGGATATGTGCATATGGATGAATTCATCTGTCCCAGAGGATATCGGATGCTGAATAAGATACCGCGGCTGCCGATGATCATTACTGAGAATTTGATCAAACGCTTCGGCAAATTCACCAATATGATTGCTGCTTCCGTTGAAGAACTGGATGATGTAGAGGGCATCGGCGAAGTAAGAGCCCGGAAAATCAAAGAAGGCTTTAAACTTATCAGGGACCAGTTGATGGCGGACCGCCAAATGTAATCCCAAACATTGGCGGCCTGCTTTTAATTGACACCTACATGTCCCGGTGCTACTTTAAAGATGTGATTTACTCCTATAGGGATTATGGCAATCTTGCTGTATTAAAATAATAATTGTACAAATTCCGTAACCTTTACCATGGTTAAATCGTATAATCATTTGAGTTTTTATTTTTGGCTCTTTTCTCAAACTTTGTTGCTATCGACTACAAAATAGGATTGAATGACCTATGTTTCTTGCAAAGTTGACTCTTTTGTGAGAAAAGGGCATGCAAACTTAATACTGACCAGCAAAATGGCCTAATATTACGTTAAAATCGACTTTAGGATTTTAACAACAATCTTTACGAAAGCAGCCTTATTTTAAGAAAATGTTTAATTACTAGGGTTTCAAAATTTGGAAGTTGTTTATAATGATTAAAAGGAGGTGAAAGGATGTTAAGACGTATCATTCAAGCCTGCTTCCTGATCATTGGGGGAACGCTTGGTATATTCTTAATTCCTGATTTATTAGCATTAATGAACGCGGGAGACATGACTCTCATCAATAATCCTTATGTTACTGCTGTTTTAGGCGCACTTATTTTTTATCTTCTTACTTTTTGGGCCGTAGATCCTGTGACCAATTTTGTGAAGTGGGCTGAAGAGTCGCTGATCAAGGCACCAATAACGGATGTCCTGTTCGGGAGTGTAGGCCTTTTCTTCGGGTTGCTGGTGGCATTCTTAGTAGGATTTGCCCTTAATGCAATCCAGGTGCCTGTTGTGAATACAGTGGCACCGACACTGCTGACACTTTTATTTGGTTATCTTGGATTCCAAGTCGGATTCAAAAAGCGAGATGAACTGCTTGGTTTATTTTCAAGGTCAAAGAAAAAGGGCACTGAAGAAGAAGTGGAAAAAGAAGGCCGTGCAAGAGAGTGGAAGATTCTCGATACAAGTGTGATTATTGATGGCAGGGTTGCGGATATCTGCCAGACAGGGTTCCTTGAAGGCACCATTGTCATACCGCAGTTTGTCCTGGAAGAATTACAGCATATCGCTGATTCATCTGATGTGTTGAAGCGCAATCGCGGACGCCGCGGATTGGACATCCTAAACCGTATTCAAAAGGAACTTAAGATTAAGGTTGAAATTTATGAAGGTGATTTTGACGATATTCAGGAAGTCGACAGCAAACTGGTGAAGCTGGCAAAGCTGACAAATGGGGTTGTCGTCACGAATGATTTCAACTTGAACAAAGTTTGTGAATTACAAAAGGTTGCCGTGCTGAATATCAATGACCTGGCCAATGCGGTAAAACCAGTTGTCCTCCCTGGAGAAGAATTGAGCATCCAGGTCATCAAGGATGGCAAGGAACATAATCAGGGCATTGCGTACCTGGATGACGGCACCATGATCGTCGTCGAAGAAGGCCGCGATTATATCGGAAAGCGTATTGATGTTCTTGTAACAAGTGTGCTGCAAACATCAGCTGGCAGGATGATTTTCGCAAAGCCGAAGCAGTTGGAAAAAAGTATAATCAGTTGATCCATCCCTCGATGGACCAAGCCTTTATGGGCAGTTGATTCCCGCTTCCTTCATTGATTCCTTGAAGGCGTGAAGCAGGGCCTCGACTGCCCGTTTATATGTTAAAGTGGTATTTGAAATTTGGCTTTTTTATCAAGGAATGAGCAGAAAAAAGATTGGAGTTTTCATAATGCCTTATCAGGTTATAATTCCGGCTGCAGGTCAGGGAAAGAGGATGGGAGCAGGGAAAAACAAGCTGCTGCTCACTTTGGAAGGCGTTCCCATCCTGATCCATACATTAAGGGTGTTTGAAACAGATGCTGAATGCTCTGGCATCATTCTCGCCATAAGCCCGAGTGATGAGCAACAGTTCAAGTCTTTATTGAAAGAGTATGATATTCATAAGGTATCTTCACTGGTCAATGGTGGAAAGGAACGCCAGGACAGTGTGTATAACGGGCTTAGGGCGGTCCATTCGATGGATGGTATTGTGCTCGTCCATGACGCTGCCCGGCCGTTCATAAAAATAGAAACGATCCACAAACTTGTCGAGGCAGCAAGCAAGGATGGCGGGGCAATCGTGGCTGTTCCTGTTAAAGATACAATCAAGAAAGCGGCGGACAGCATGGTAGCCGAAACAGTTGAGCGTTCAAGCTTGTGGGCAGTCCAGACCCCGCAGGCTTTCCGCGTTTCCGTATTGCTTGAGGCGCATAATAAGGCAATGAGAGAGCAATTCATCGGTACAGATGAATCAAGCCTTGTCGAACGAATTCCGCATCGTGTCAGCATCATCGAAGGGGACTATGATAATATTAAGCTGACAACACCAGAAGATTTATATTTTGCCGAAGCGATTTTACGCAAGCGAAAAGAATCGAGTGTTTGAAAATAGATATAGACAGCCTAATTTTAAAAGGAGTTATTCATTATGTTTCGTATTGGACAAGGTTTCGATGTACATCAATTGACGGAGGGCAGGCCGCTGATCATTGGCGGAATCACAATTCCATATGAAAAGGGGCTTCTTGGCCACTCGGATGCTGATGTGCTTTTACATACGGTGGCTGATGCATGTCTTGGGGCAATCGGCGAAGGGGACATCGGCAGACATTTCCCGGATACTGATCCTGAATTCAAGGACGCTGATTCAGCCAAATTACTTGAACATGTTTGGAAGATTGTGAAGGATAAAGGGTACGAGCTTGTGAATATAGACTGCACGATTATCGCTCAACAGCCTAAAATGGCACCGCATATCGGAGCTATGCGCGAAAGGATTGCAGGATTATTGGAAGGCACCCCTGACCAGGTGAATGTCAAGGCGACAACAACAGAAAAGCTTGGATTCCCAGGACGGGGAGAAGGCATCGCCGCACAAGCGGTCGTTTTATTAAAAGAAATTCATAAATAATAAGGTACTTCCGCTTTTATATTTGAAAATGATACAATAATGGACAGCTATATTAGAGGAGGATTCACTATGTCATCAGATATCCGGGTGCGTTACGCGCCGAGTCCGACTGGACATTTACATATCGGGAATGCCCGTACAGCACTATTCAACTATCTATTCGCACGGAACAGAGGCGGAAAGTTCATCATCCGCATTGAAGATACAGATAAAAAACGCAATATCGAAGGCGGGGAACAAAGCCAGCTGAAGTATCTTAAATGGCTTGGAATCGACTGGGATGAGAGTGTCGATGTTGGCGGCGAATATGGACCTTACCGCCAATCAGAGCGTAACCACATATATGAAAAATACAATCAGGAGCTTCTGGAAAAAGGCCATGCCTATAAGTGCTACTGCACAGAGGAAGAGCTGGAAGCTGAGCGCGAGGAGCAGACTGCACGCAACGAGACTCCTCATTATTCAGGCCGCTGCCGAAACCTTACAGCAGAACAGAAGGAACAGTTTGAGAAAGAAGGACGCCAGCCGAGCCTTCGCATCAAGGTGCCTGCAGGCAAGATTCTGAAGTTTGACGATATGGTAAAAGGCGACGTCAGCTTTGAATCAGACGGGATGGGTGACTATGTCATCGTCAAGAAAGATGGCACGCCAACCTATAACTATGCGGTTGTCGTCGATGACCATTTGATGAAGATTTCCCATGTTCTTCGCGGGGATGACCACATTTCCAATACACCGAAGCAGCTTGTGATTTATGAAGCGCTTGGCTGGGAACCGCCGGTGTTTGGCCATATGACATTGATCGTTAACGAAAGCCGCAAGAAGCTGAGCAAGCGTGACGAATCAATCATCCAGTTTATCGAGCAGTATGAAGAGCTCGGTTATCTGCCAGAAGCATTGTTCAACTTCATCACGCTGCTTGGATGGTCTCCAGCAGGTGAGGAGGAGATTTACTCTAAGAACGACTTCATTGAAATTTTCGATCCGGCAAGACTTTCAAAATCTCCTGCGCTATTTGACCAGCAGAAGCTTGCATGGATGAACAATCAATATATGAAAAAGGCTGACCTGGACCGTGTTGTCGAGCTAGCGCTTCCACACCTTGTCAAGGCTGGAAAAGTCAGCGAGAACCGTACAGAGGAAGAAGATGCCTGGGTTCGCGGCCTTATTTCCCTATATCATGATAAGATGAGCTTCGGTGCGGAAATCGTTGAGATGTCTGATTTATTCTTCCGCGATGAGGTAAACTATGATGAAGAAGCAAAAGAGGTCCTTGCAGGCGAGCAGGTTCCAGAAGTGCTGAATGCATTCCTTGCGGAGGTTGAAGAGCTTGAAGAGTTCAAGGCGGATTCAATCAAGGCAGCGGTCAAAGCAGTACAAAAAGGAACCGGCCATAAAGGGCAGAAGCTTTTCATGCCAGTCCGAGCGGCTGCGACAGGCCAGACACACGGCCCGGACCTGATGCTTGCAATGGAACTGATCGGCAAAGAAAAAGTAAAGGAAAGAGTCCAGAAGCTTTTGGGCTAATAACTTTTCTAAGCTGTTTTAGTTAACAGAAATTCAAAAATGTAATATAGTAAGAGTAATTCTATATAACCAAAGTGTTGAAGAGGAAAAGTAGAAAGATGACGCTTATTAGAGAGAACCATCACCGGCTGAAAGTGGTTCAGGCCTCTCATTTTTTGAAATGCGCCTCGGAGTCCCTGTGCAAAAAGGCAATCAGTGCCTGAGTAGTATCGGGCGGGTCCTCCCGTTAACAGGTTAAAGTTGAGGTCAATGCCTGTTCAAAGGCGGCCTAAACAGAGTGGAACCGCGCATATCAAGCGTCTCTGTCGTATACGACAGGGGCGCTTTTTTATATGGTGTACTTGGCAGGCAAGTTGGATATGTGCCTCAAAAATGAGGTAACACCACTTTACGGTCACATAAACGAAGGATATGTGTCGAAAAAGCTGTCCCAGTGAGATTACGGTCACATAAACGAAGAATATGTGCCCGAAAAAGCTGTCCCAGTGAGATACCGGTCACATTAATGAAGAATATGTGCCCGAAAAAGCTGTCCCAGTGAGATTCCGTCACATAAACGAAGAATATGTGCCCGAAAAAGCTGTCCCAGTGAGATACCGGTCACATAAATGAAGAATATGTGCCCGAAAAAGCTGTCCCAGTAAGATACCGGTCACATAAAGGAAGAATATGTGCCCGAAAAAGCCGAACCAGCGGAATTCCGGTCACATAAAGGAAGAATATGTGCCCGAAAAAGCCGAACCAGTGAGATTACGGTCACATAAATACAAATTAGTAAGGCTATAACCCAATGTCGGCTTTGAAGGTGCTCATTAATGAGCAAAAATCGAATAAATTTTAAAAGAAGGAGGATTTCACCATGTTTAAAATGATGAAGGAAGACATAGATGTTGTTTTTGACCAGGATCCTTCTGCCAGGAGTGTGCTGGAAGTGGCTTTGACATACGCAGGCCTGCATGCGATATGGTCCCATCGTTTGGCACATGCTTTCTATAAGCGGAAGTTTTATTTTATCGCAAGAGCCATTTCGCAAATTAGCCGTTTTTTCACGGGGGTAGAAATCCATCCGGGAGCCAAGATTGGCAGACGTTTTTTCATCGACCATGGAATGGGGGTCGTCATTGGCGAAACGTGTGAAATTGGTGATAATGTGACCGTGTTTCAGGGTGTGACCCTGGGCGGTACTGGCAAGGAAAAGGGCAAACGCCACCCGACTGTTAATGACAATGCTCTGATTGCGACTGGCGCGAAGGTTTTAGGTTCGATCACGATTGGGGAGAATTCTAAAGTGGGCGCTGGATCCGTTGTCCTGAAGGATGTGCCGCCGAACTCCACGGTTGTGGGCATTCCCGGCAAAATCGTCATCCAGGACGGCGTCAGGGTCAAGAAGGATTTCAACCATCGCGATTTGCCAGATCCGGTAGCAGATCGATGCAATGAAATCGAGATGGAATTGGTTAATTTGAAAAAAGAACTTGATTTAGTCAGATTACAAGAAGAACTTGAAGTTGAGAAGCATGGAAGGGGCATGGAAAATGGGAATTAAAATTTATAATACACTGACTCGGAACAAGGAAGAGTTTATCCCTTTAGAAGAGGGAAAAGTGAAAATGTATGTTTGCGGTCCTACCGTCTATAACTATATTCACATTGGAAATGCCCGTCCGGCCATCGTGTTCGATACGGTCCGCCGCTATCTTGAGTTCCGCGGCTATGATGTACAATATATTTCGAACTTCACCGATGTCGATGACAAACTGATCAAAGCAGCGAATGAAATTGGGGAAGACGTACCGACAATCGCGCAACGATTCATTGACGCTTATTTTGAGGATGTCCATGCACTTGGCTGCAAAACAGCCGATGCACACCCAAGGGTAACGGAAACAATGGATTTGATTATCGAATTTATCAGCGCGTTGATAGAAAAAGGCTTTGCCTATGAATCAGGCGGAGATGTGTACTACCGCACGAGGGAATTTAAAGAATACGGCAAGCTTTCACATCAATCCATTGAAGAGCTGAAGGTTGGAGCGAGGATACAGGTTGGGGAAAAGAAACAGGATGCGCTTGACTTTGTGCTTTGGAAATCGGCTAAAGAAGGCGAAATTTCCTGGGACAGTCCTTGGGGCAAAGGCCGTCCAGGCTGGCATATTGAGTGCTCGGCGATGGCCCGCGAATACCTTGGAGATACGATCGATATCCATGCAGGAGGCCAGGACCTGGCATTCCCGCACCATGAAAATGAAATCGCCCAGTCAGAGGCATTGACAGGAAAGACGTTTGCCCGCTACTGGATGCATAATGGATATATCAATATTAATAATGAAAAGATGTCTAAGTCACTGGGCAATTTTGTCACAGTTCATGACATCATTAAGCAGATTGATCCACAGGTATTAAGATTTTTCATGATTTCTGTCCATTACCGGAATCCAATCAACTACAGCCAGGAGCTGCTTGAAAAGACACAGGCTGCTTTCGAACGCCTGAAGACATCTTACCAAAATCTGAAGCACCGCCTGGGAGCGAGCGCGAATCTTACCGATAACAACCAGGAATGGCTGGATAAAATCGCCGGGATCCGCGAGCAGTTCATCAAGGATATGGATGATGACTTCAATACCGCAAATGGTGTATCAACCTTATTTGAACTCTCTAAGCTTTCTAATCTGTACTTGATGGAGAAAAATACTTCCGAGGAAGTCATCAAAGCATTCATGAATGAATTTGAAACATTGTTCGATGTACTTGGCCTGTCACTGAAGGATGAAGAGTTGCTGGATGAGGAAATCGAGGCGCTGATTGAAAAACGAACACAAGCCCGCAAGGAAAGAAACTTCCAGCTTGCCGATGATATCCGTGACCAATTGAAGGAAATGAACATCATCATCGAGGACACACCTCAGGGCATCAGATGGAAAAGAGGCTAAATGATGCTGCATTACGAACAAAAAATAGATGAAAAACAATTGAATAGCCTAGCGCTTGCTTACATGGGTGATGCCGTTTATGAACTGTATGTCCGGCATCACCTGCTGCAAAGCGGAAAGGTCCGGCCAAACAAGCTGCATAAAGAAGCAACCGCTTATGTGTCGGCGAAATCGCAGGCGAAATACCTTCATAAGCTGATGGAGATGGACATGCTATCCGAAGCAGAGATAACGATTGTAAAAAGGGGCCGGAATGCGAAGTCAGGATCTGTCCCGAAAAACACCGATGTCCAAACATACCGGTACAGTACAGCCTTTGAGGCACTGATCGGTTATTTGTATCTGGCAGGTAATGAGAAACGGATAGAGGAACTGATTACCACAGTATTTGCACTTGCTGAAGAATAGATGGGAGGAAAGATTCCAGATGAGCCAGAAACAGCAACATAAACAGAGCCGGAACAATAGGCCGAAATCAGTTGATGACAATAAGCGGAAACCAGCACGGAACCAGGCGCAAAGACAGGACGAAAAGCCAAAGAACAAGCAGGCCAGAGGCAAGGACCAGAAACATGAAGTAAGACAGGACCGAAAACATGAAGCAAGAAGCGACCGTAAACACGAACCAAGGCGTGACCAGAGACAAGGGCAAAAAGCTGATCAACTTAGGGAACAAAATGAAAACCAGGATTACATCATTGGCAAAAATCCGGTGATTGAAGCGCTTAAGTCTGAACGTGACATCAACAAAATCCTGATTGCCGAAGGCTCCCAAAGCGGACAGATGCAGCAGGTAATCGGAATGGCGAAGGAAGCCAATGTCATCGTTCAATTCGTCCCGAAAAAGAAGATCGACCAGCTAGCCGAGGGCAATCACCAGGGTGTCATCGCCCAGGTTGCAGCCTACGAATATGCGGAGATTGATGATTTATTCGCTGCAGCGGAAAAGAAGAACGAGGCGCCATTCTTCTTGCTCCTCGATGAAATTGAGGATCCTCACAATCTTGGATCCATCATGAGGACAGCTGATGCATCGGGAGCACACGGGATCATCATTCCTAAAAGGCGAGCGGTAGGGCTGACCGCAACAGTAGCTAAATTATCTACAGGCGCAATCGAATATATCCCGGTTGCAAGAGTCACCAATATGGCCCAGACCATCGATGAATTAAAAGAACGCGGTGTCTGGATAGCGGGCACGGATGCTTCGGCAAAACAGGATTTTCGTCAAATGGATGGAACATTGCCTCTTGGCCTGGTAATCGGCAGCGAGGGAAAAGGTATGGGAAGGCTGATCAGGGACAAGTGTGACTTTCTTTTAAGTCTTCCGATGGTTGGGCATGTAACTTCGTTGAATGCATCAGTGGCCGCGGCACTCCTGATGTATGAAGTCCACCGTAAACGACAACCGCTAGGGGAATAGGAATGGATATCCTGCTTGTTGACGGCTACAACATCATCGGCGCATGGCCGGAGCTGGTCAGCTTGAAGAAGAGAGAACTTTCTGCTGCCAGGGACCGGCTGGTGGAAATCATGGCAGAGTACCAAGCGTATACCGGCTATCGCGTTATCATTGTTTTTGACGCCCATTTTGTATCAGGAACACAAAAGAAATATAAGAATTACAAAGTGGAAGTAATTTTTACAAAAGAAAATGAAACGGCGGATGAACGGATTGAAAGACTGGCGATCGACCTCAGTAACCGCAAAACGCAGATCCATGTAGCCACCTCTGACTATACCGAGCAATGGGCCATTTTTGGACAGGGAGCATTAAGGAAATCAGCGAGGGAGCTGCTTAATGAAACAAATTTAATTAGTAAAAAAATAGAAAAAAGCGTGAAAGTGATCCAGGAAAAGAAGCCGAGTGCCAAGATTCCGCTTACAAAAGAAGTGGCAGAAATTTTCGAAAAATGGCGCAGAGGGGAGCAATGACCTGTTGACGCCTTAAAAACGCCTGCTGTATAATATTTCTAACTGTATGTGCGGGCGGGGGGATCGAAATGAGTGCTGACATCGGGAATCGTTCAAATGACTCTTATTTATTGCTGGAAGATGAAGAAATTATAGAAGCGGTACACAGAGGAGAAAGTGATGCACTTGATTTTCTGATTCACAAATACAGGAATTTTGTTCGGGCGAAAGCACGTTCATATTTCCTGATTGGAGCAGATAAAGAGGACATCGTGCAGGAAGGAATGATCGGCTTATATAAAGCGATCCGTGATTTCCGTGAGGACAAGCTGACATCATTCAAAGCATTTGCAGAACTATGCATTACCCGTCAGATCATTACGGCCATCAAGACGGCCACAAGGCAAAAACATATCCCTCTTAACTCCTATGTTTCCCTGGACAAGCCGATATATGATGAAGAATCGGACAGGACACTGATGGATGTTTTATCCGGAGCCAAAGTGATGGACCCCGAAGAATTATTTATTAATCAGGAAGAGTTTGACCAGATTGAAGTGAAAATGTCTGAGCTGCTGAGTGACCTTGAACGAAAAGTGCTCGCATTATATTTGGACGGACAATCCTATCAGGAAATTTCTGAAGAGCTGAATCGCCATGTCAAGTCAATCGACAATGCGCTTCAGCGCGTGAAGCGGAAGCTGGAGAGGTATCTTGAGCTGAGAGAGCTGTCAGTGTAGGTTGAATTGCCGAAAAATAGCCGCAAAACTGACTTTTAATCTCTTAAACCCTTATTGACACAGGCTATCAGCCGTGGTATCTTTTTAAAGATATTATAGATGGCGGTTTCATGGTATCAGATTGGAATCAGCCTGTTGAAGCGGGTGTAAGTGTCAATGAACAACAAAGTGACTCTTGCTTGTCAGGAATGCGGTTCCCGCAATTATTCCACACCGAGCAACAAGCAAACGCAAACAGAACGGCTGGAGCTGAAAAAGTACTGCAGCAACTGCGGTGCCCATACAGTTCATAAGGAAACGAAATAAGGTTTTCAGATAGATCATCATATGGAATTCCGATAAGTTGGAGGTTACAAAATGCAGCGCATCACTAATTTTTTCAGTGAAGTTGGACGTGAAATGAGGAAGGTCAGCTGGCCTAGACGCAAAGAACTGACTCGCTACACGATTACGGTTCTGTCTACAGTTGCTTTTGCTGCTCTATTCTTCGCAGTGTTAGACCTTGGTATTTCTGAATTGATTCGCTTAATTCTTGAATAACCAATACGTACTCATGGTATAATGGAAAATATAAACGCAGGACAAGTTTAAAAGCCCGGATAACGGGTTTTTTATTTGCTTGAAAAAATTCGCATTCAATGCCGGGGCTGCCGTTTACACATGACGGTAACGCCCGGGCGTCTGGAAATGGGGAGGGACGGACGAATTAGTCCTCGATGATGGAAAAGAATTGGTATGTAGTGCATACTTACTCAGGCTACGAGAACAAGGTCAAGACGAATCTTGAAAAGCGTGTTGAAACAATGGGCATGCAAGATAAGATTTTCCGGGTGATCGTACCTGAAGAAGAAGAAACAGATTTCAAAAATGGTAAAAAGAAAGTTGTTAAGAGAAAGACTTTCCCTGGTTATGTCCTGGTAGAATTGGTTATGACAGATGATTCCTGGTATGTTGTCCGCAATACGCCGGGTGTGACTGGATTTGTTGGCTCAGCTGGTGCAGGATCAAAACCAACCGCGTTATTGCCTGAAGAAGCAACATTCATCCTCAAGCGCATGGGTATGGTGGAGAAGAAGGTTGATATCAACTTCGAACTTGGTGAAACTGTCCAGGTAAGCGAAGGGCCGTTCGCCAACTTCACAGGGACAATCGAAGAAATCGATAAGGACAAGGCTAAGCTTAAAGTTCTTGTCAATATGTTCGGCCGCGATACTCCGGTAGAGCTCGAATTTTCGCAGATTGAAAAAATATAATTTGAAATAGCTTGAAATCAACTTTAAAAAGTGTTAATATTTCATAGGTCAGTATGTCTTGGACGATTGACAGATTATATGTCAAGTTCTTTATTTTATATAAAGACTTTTAAAATGAGTGGGAGGGGAAAATCCCCTATTACCACATCACGGACTTTAAGGAGGTGTGTCTCGTGGCTAAAAAAGTAATTAAGATGGTTAAGTTGCAAATCCCTGCTGGCAAAGCCAATCCGGCACCACCAGTTGGACCTGCACTAGGTCAAGCCGGTGTTAACATCATGGGATTCTGTAAGGAGTTTAACGCTCGTACAGCTGATCAAGCTGGATTAATCATTCCTGTTGAAATTACGGTTTTTGAAGACCGTTCATTTACATTTATTACGAAAACTCCTCCTGCTGCAGTTCTTTTGAAGGTAGCAGCTGGAATCCAGTCTGGTTCTGGTGAACCAAACCGTAATAAAGTAGCAACAGTCAAGCGTGAGAAAGTACGTGAGATTGCTGAACAGAAAATGCCTGACCTTAACGCAGCTAGCGTTGAAGCAGCAATGCGCATGGTTGAAGGTACTGCACGCAGCATGGGAATCACTATCGAAGACTAATTTCTGCTGCAGAGGATTGATAGGTTGCGTAGCTGAATTTGATTTCACTCGCAACCTTTTATCTGTCTGATACGGCGCCTTTATGGCGCCTTCGCTTTTCGTTGCCAAGCTTAGACGTCATACGGCGCCTTCGCTTTTCAACTTGTCTGGCTTTGGCACCTGACAAAGGTGCCTCCGCTTTTCAAAGTGGGAGGTTATTCCGTTAAAACCACAATATAGGAGGAAATTAAAATGGCTAAAAAAGGTAAAAAGTATCTAGAAGCTGTAAAGCTTGTAGATCGCTCTCAAGCATATACAGCTGCTGAAGCAGTTGAGCTTGCTAAGAAGACAAGCACTGTGAAATTCGACGCTACAGTTGAAGCTGCTTTCCGTTTGGGCGTAGACCCTAAGAAAGCTGACCAGCAAATCCGTGGAGCGGTTGTGCTTCCAAACGGTACTGGTAAAACTCAACGTGTTCTAGTATTCGCTAAAGGTGAAAAGTTAAAAGAAGCAGAAGCTGCTGGCGCAGACTATGTTGGCGATGCAGAATACATCACTAAGATCCAGCAAGGCTGGTTCGACTTTGATGTAATCGTAGCTACACCTGACATGATGGGTGAAGTTGGTAAGCTTGGCCGCGTATTGGGACCTAAAGGCTTAATGCCAAACCCTAAGACTGGCACAGTTACTTTCGATGTAACGAAGGCAGTTAACGAAATCAAAGCAGGTAAAGTAGAATACCGCGTTGATAAGTCTGGTAACATCCATGTACCTATCGGAAAAGTTTCTTTCGAAGACGGCAAGCTTGTTGAAAACTTCAACACAATCTTCGAAACTATGATGAAGGTTAAGCCAGCTGCAGCAAAAGGAACTTACATGAAGAACGTTACGATCTCTACTACAATGGGACCTGGCGTTAAAGTAGATCCTTCAACTGTAAAATAATAGTATTTGACAATTAAAGAAGCATTAGATATAATTCTTCTTGTTGTGAAAATAAAATAACATTTGTACCGCAGACAGCAGGGGCTTATAGCTTAATAACCTGCCGAGGTCATACGATAGAGCTACACTTTTACTATTGTATACTTCCTCCGTGTCTGTCCAGATGCGGAGGTTTTTATTTGATCGGTATAAATGCAGAAATCTACAGGAGGTGTAAGGATGAGCAAAGTTATTGAAGTAAAAAAGCAAATCGTTGACGAGATTGCTGGCAAACTAAAAGAAAGCAAATCAACAATCGTTGTTGATTACCGCGGACTTACAGTTTCTGAAGTAACTGAACTTCGTAAAGAGCTTCGTGAAGCTGGCGTAGAATTCAAAGTTTACAAAAACTCTATGACACGCCGTGCTGCTGAAGCTGCTGAACTTGCTGACTTAAACACATCTTTAACAGGTCCTAACGCAATCGCGTTCAGTACTGAAGATGTAGTTGCACCAGCGAAGATTCTTAACGAATTCGCTAAAAAGCATGAAGCGCTTGAAATCAAGGCGGGCGTAGTTGAAGGCAACATCGTTACAGTAGAAGAAATCAAGGCACTTGCAGACCTACCGTCTCGCGAAGGTCTACTTTCTATGCTACTCAGCGTACTTCAAGCTCCGATCCGCAATCTTGCTCTTGCTACAAAGGCAGTTGCGGAACAGAAGGAAGAACAAGGCGCGTAAGTTAATTTTTACGGTTTAACAATAAAAAAACTAACCAATTTCAAGGAGGAAAATAATCATGACTCAAGAACAAATCATTGAAGCAGTTAAAAATATGACTGTTTTAGAACTTAACGATCTAGTAAAAGCAATCGAAGAAGAATTCGGCGTAACTGCTGCTGCACCAGTTGCTATGATGGGTGGAGCTGCTGGAGCTGCTGTTGAAGAACAAACTGAATTTGACGTAGTTCTTGCATCTGCTGGCGACCAGAAGATCAAGGTTATCAAAGTTGTTCGTGAAATCACTGGTCTTGGACTTAAGGAAGCGAAAGAAGTTGTTGACAACGCTCCTAAAGCTCTTAAAGAAGGCGTTTCTAAAGAAGAAGCTGAAGAAATCAAAGCTAAGCTTGAAGAAGTTGGAGCTAACGTCGAAGTTAAGTAATCAACCTTACAATAAAAAGCTCGCTGCTAAAGCGGGCTTTTTTTTCGCTTCTATCCTGCTAGCTGGTTAACGGTTAAAATTGGCGGCGTTATGATTCATTCAAGTTGATAAAGGCTCTGTTTTAACAAGAATTGTTTCTTACCTCCTGTTGATTGTAGTGGAAGGCGTGAAGACTCCTCCGAAAATGCTAACGCATTTTCATCGTGCGTGGGCAATTTCGGGGAAGTCCATTCAATGTCCTGCGGGAATAGCGAGTCACGGGAGACCCCGCAGGCGCCAAAAGCGCCGAGGAGGCTCCCGGACTGCAAGGAAGAATTTGATCTTTGAAAAAGCCGGCAGTAGGGCTTTTTCATAATTCTTCCCCCCGGAAAGCAAAGCGCCTGGAACGAAAATCAACAGCCGGATTTAAACAGAGCCCAAAACTAAACTTTGTTCAATTTTTGCTTTTTAATTTTAAAAAGTTTATAATACCGCAGTAGCAATGCAATCCGCGATCGCATTCTTCAAATGAGTCCCCGTGGAGGTGAGAGATTTTGACTGAACATTACTACTCCCGCAAACCCAGTACTGACAGCAATCCAGTAAAATGGCAAAGTGAATTGAAGGGGAATAGCTTCCGCTTCAAGACAGACAGTGGTGTTTTTTCGAAAAAGGAAGTCGATTTTGGATCAAGGTTGTTGATCGACACGTTCGAACTGAATAAAGCTGATGGATTGATCCTTGATGTTGGGTGTGGCTATGGGCCGATCGGTCTTTCGCTAGCAAAGGCTTATCCTGATGCAATGGTCCACATGGTGGATGTCAATGAAAGAGCGATTATGCTTGCTGATGAAAATGCGTCCGAAAACAAAGTGAACAATGTGAAAATCTATGAAAGTGACCGGCTGACTGGAGTGGAGGAAAAAGGATTCAATGCAATCCTTACGAACCCGCCGATCCGTGCCGGGAAAAAGATTGTGCATGATATTTTCGAACAAAGCTTCCTTCATTTAGCTGAAGGCGGAGAGCTTTGGGTGGTCATCCAGAAGAAGCAGGGTGCACCGTCCGCGATGGAAAAAATGAAAGAGCTTTTTGGCGAAGTTGACATTGCGGCGAAAAGTAAAGGATACTTTATTCTCAAATCTGTTAAATGTTGACGTGAGAAAACCGCTATGTTAATATTATAAAATGCCAATATATTAGTTTCCTTTTCAATTGCTATTTTCATCGAAAGTTGTATAATTTTGGGCATTAAGGGAAAACTAACAAAATAATTGTTCGTTGCAGGAAATGTGGTTTTTAGGTGAAAACCCTTTTTCTTTTTGTCTTTTGAAATGGAGGAAACTTCATGGACAAGACAGGGATAGATGAATAATAACGCTTGATTTGAGGGGTGAATCAGTTGACAGGTCAACTAGTTCAGTATGGACGACACCGCCAACGTAGAAGTTATGCTCGCATCAGTGAAGTTTTGGAATTGCCGAATTTGATTGAAATTCAAACCTCTTCCTATCAGTGGTTTCTTGATGAGGGCCTCCGTGAAATGTTCCAGGACATTTCACCGATTGAAGACTTTACTGGTAACTTATCGTTAGAGTTTATCGATTACAGTCTTGGCGAACCGAAATATCCAGTGGAAGAATCAAAAGAAAGAGACGTCACTTACTCTGCGCCATTGCGAGTAAAGGTCCGCCTTGTGAATAAGGAAACAGGTGAAGTAAAGGACCAGGATGTCTTCATGGGCGATTTCCCGCTTATGACAGAAACTGGCACGTTTGTAATTAACGGTGCTGAAAGGGTTATCGTTTCCCAGTTAGTGCGTTCACCAAGTGTATACTACAGTGGAAAACTTGATAAGAACGGGAAGAAAGGGTTCACTGCGACCGTTATTCCGAACCGAGGCGCCTGGTTAGAGTATGAAACAGATGCCAAGGATGTTGTATATGTAAGGATCGATCGTACGAGGAAGCTCCCTGTTACGGTTCTTTTGCGTGCATTAGGGTTCGGTTCTGATCAAGAAATCATTGATCTGATCGGTGATAACGAATATATCCGTAATACTCTTGAAAAAGACAATACGGAAAGCACGGAAAAAGCGCTTCTGGAAATTTACGAGCGTCTCCGTCCTGGCGAACCGCCTACAGTTGACAATGCAAAAAGCTTGCTGGTTTCAAGATTCTTTGATCCAAAGCGCTATGACCTTGCAAATGTAGGGCGTTATAAAATCAACAAAAAGCTTCATATTAAAAACCGTTTATTCGGGCAAAAGCTTGCAGAAACATTAGTAGATCCTGAAACAGGAGAAATTATTGCAGAAAAAGGAGTCACTTTAGACCGCCGAACTCTGGATAAGATCATTCCTGCGCTGGAGAAGGATGTTGGCTTCAAGAATTTCAGCCCTTACGGCGGCGTGGTTGAAGAGGATGTAACTTTACAAAGCATTAAGATCTATGCTCCGAACGATGAGGGCGAAAAAGAAATCAATGTTTTAGGTAATGCCTATGTCCCTGAACCGATCAAAAACATCACGCCTGCTGATATCATTGCATCCATCAGCTACTTCTTTAACTTGCTGCATGGTGTTGGTGACACAGATGACATCGACCATTTAGGAAACAGACGCCTTCGTTCTGTAGGTGAGCTGTTGCAGAACCAATTCCGTATTGGTTTGTCCAGAATGGAGCGTGTAGTCCGTGAAAGAATGTCCATTCAGGACACAAATACGATTACACCACAGCAATTAATCAATATCCGCCCGGTCATTGCGTCCATTAAAGAGTTCTTTGGAAGCTCCCAGCTTTCACAGTTCATGGACCAGACGAATCCGCTGGCTGAATTGACACATAAAAGGCGTCTATCTGCATTGGGACCTGGTGGTCTTACACGTGAACGCGCTGGCTTCGAAGTGCGTGACGTTCACTACTCCCACTACGGACGTATGTGCCCGATTGAAACGCCTGAGGGTCCAAACATCGGTTTGATCAACTCCCTTTCAAGTTTCGCGAAGGTTAACCGTTTCGGATTCATCGAGACACCATACCGCCGTGTAGACCCTGAAACAGGAAAAGTGACAAGCCATTTCGATTACTTAACAGCTGATGAAGAAGATAACTATGTAGTTGCACAGGCGAATGCCCGCCTAGCAGAAGATGGTTCTTTCATTGATGATGAAGTAATTGCCCGTTTCCGCGGTGAAAACACTGTTGTTAAGCGTGACCGCGTCGATTATATGGACGTATCACCTAAACAGGTTGTATCCGCAGCGACTGCGTGTATCCCATTCTTGGAAAACGATGACTCCAACCGTGCACTAATGGGTGCGAACATGCAAAGACAGGCTGTTCCGTTAATGCAGCCGGAAGCACCAATCGTTGGTACGGGAATGGAGCACGTGAACGCAAAGGATTCTGGTGCTGCAGTAATCTGTAAGCATGAAGGAATTGTAGAACACGTTGAAGCGCGTCAAGTATGGGTTCGCCGTGTTACGGAAGTAGACGGCCAGGAAGTTAAGGGTGACCTTGATAAATACCGCATGCTAAAGTTCATTCGTTCCAATCAGGGTACTTGTTATAACCAGCGCCCAATCGTAAGCCTTGGTGACCGTGTAGTTAAAGGAGAAATCCTTGCTGATGGCCCTTCTATGGAAGCAGGAGAACTTGCACTTGGCCGTAACGTACTTGTTGGCTTCATGACATGGAATGGTTATAACTACGAGGATGCAATCATCATGAGTGAGCGCCTCGTTAAGGATGATGTTTATACATCCATCCATATAGAAGAATACGAGTCAGAGTCCCGCGATACGAAGCTTGGACCTGAAGAAATCACACGCGATATCCCTAACGTCGGGGAAGATGCATTGAGAAACCTTGACGAGCGCGGAATCATCCGTGTCGGTGCCGAAGTGAAAGATGGAGATCTTCTGGTAGGTAAGGTAACACCTAAAGGGGTTACTGAATTGACTGCGGAAGAACGTCTCCTTCACGCGATTTTCGGTGAAAAAGCTAGGGAAGTACGCGATACTTCATTGCGTGTTCCACACGGCGGCGGCGGGATTGTCCTTGACGTCAAAGTGTTCAACCGTGAAGATGGCGACGAACTTCCTCCTGGCGTAAACCAGCTTGTCCGTGCTTACATCGTTCAGAAGCGTAAGATTTCTGAAGGTGATAAGATGGCGGGACGCCACGGTAACAAAGGGGTTATCTCGAAAATCCTTCCGGAAGAGGATATGCCTTTCCTGCCGGACGGAACACCAGTCGATATCATGCTTAACCCACTAGGGGTACCATCACGTATGAACATCGGTCAGGTTCTTGAGCTTCACCTTGGTATGGCAGCGCGCTACCTTGGAATCCATGTTGCTTCACCTGTATTCGATGGTGCTCGCGAGGAAGATGTATGGTCAACAATCCAGGAAGCTGGTATGGCTAGAGATGCGAAAACTGTCCTATATGATGGACGTACAGGTGAACCATTCGATAACCGTGTATCTGTCGGTGTCATGTACATGATCAAGCTTGCTCACATGGTAGACGATAAGCTTCATGCTCGTTCTACTGGACCATACTCACTTGTTACGCAGCAGCCACTTGGCGGTAAAGCTCAGTTCGGCGGACAGCGATTCGGGGAGATGGAGGTTTGGGCGCTTGAAGCATATGGCGCTGCTTACACATTGCAGGAAATCTTAACCGTCAAGTCCGATGATGTTGTTGGACGTGTTAAAACGTATGAAGCAATTGTAAAAGGTGAAAACGTACCAGAACCAGGCGTTCCTGAATCATTCAAAGTATTGATGAAAGAACTTCAGAGTCTTGGTATGGACGTCAAGATCCTGTCAGGCGATGAAAAAGAAATAGAAATGCGCGATTTTGATGATGAAGAAGAATTGCAGCATGCAGAAACTTTGACAATTGCTCCTGAAGCAGAAGAAATGGATTCAGAAAAAGTAGGAATGAAAGAATAGGTCCATCTAATTGGCACACGTGTACAAACAGTTGAATAACAGTATTGTCCACGTGTGTTCCTTTTTGGGTGGCCATAAGGGTAAAACCCTAGATTAAAAGGGAGGTAGGCCCCTTGCTAGATGTTAATAATTTTGAGTACATGAAAATTGGCCTCGCTTCACCAGACAAGATCCGTTCATGGTCTTTCGGTGAGGTTAAAAAGCCTGAAACAATCAACTATCGTACTTTGAAACCAGAAAAAGACGGCTTATTCTGTGAGCGTATCTTCGGACCGACGAAGGACTGGGAATGTCACTGCGGAAAGTACAAAAGAGTTCGCTACAAAGGCGTAGTCTGTGACCGATGCGGTGTTGAAGTAACACGCGCAAAAGTCCGTCGTGAAAGAATGGGACACATCGAGCTTGCAGCTCCTGTTTCTCACATCTGGTATTTCAAAGGTATTCCTAGCCGTATGGGACTTATCCTGGATATGTCTCCGCGCGCACTTGAAGAGGTTATTTACTTTGCTTCTTACGTAGTTACGGAAACTGGCGACACTGCCCTTGAGAAGAAGCAGTTGTTGTCAGAAAAAGAATACCGCGCTTATCGTGAAAAATACGGCAACAAATTCCAGGCGGCAATGGGAGCAGAAGCAATCAAAAAGCTGCTTTCAGATATCGACCTTGATAAAGAAGCCGACATGCTGAAGGAAGAATTAAGAACAGCACAAGGCCAGCGTCGTACTCGTGCGATCAAGCGTCTAGAGGTAGTAGAAGCATTCCGTGGGTCAGGCAATGAGCCATCTTGGATGATCCTTGATGTCCTCCCTGTCATCCCGCCGGAACTTCGCCCGATGGTACAGCTTGATGGAGGTCGATTCGCAACTTCCGACCTGAACGATTTATACCGCCGAGTAATCAACCGTAACAACCGTCTCAAACGTCTTCTTGACCTTGGTGCTCCTAGCATCATTGTTCAGAACGAAAAGCGTATGCTTCAGGAAGCTGTTGACGCGTTGATCGATAACGGCCGCCGCGGCCGTCCGGTAACAGGACCAGGTAACCGTCCGTTGAAGTCTCTGTCCCATATGCTTAAGGGTAAGCAAGGTCGTTTCCGTCAAAACCTTCTTGGTAAGCGTGTTGACTACTCTGGCCGTTCTGTTATCGTCGTAGGTCCTAACTTGCACATGTACCAGTGTGGTCTACCTAAAGAAATGGCACTTGAGCTGTTCAAGCCATTTGTAATGAAAGAATTAGTGCAAAAAGGTTTAGCACACAACATTAAGTCTGCTAAACGTAAAATTGAGCGCGTTAGCCCTGAGGTTTGGGATGTCCTAGAAGATGTAATCAGAGAGCACCCAGTATTGCTTAACCGTGCCCCAACTCTTCATAGATTGGGAATCCAGGCGTTTGAGCCAACGTTAGTAGAAGGACGCGCAATCCGTCTTCACCCGCTAGTATGTACAGCTTATAACGCTGACTTCGACGGTGACCAGATGGCAGTCCACGTGCCACTTTCTGCTGAAGCACAGGCAGAAGCACGCCTGTTGATGCTTGCTGCCCAGAACATCCTGAACCCTAAGGATGGAAAGCCGGTTGTTACTCCTTCACAGGATATGGTATTAGGTAACTATTACCTTACTTTGGAAAGAGAAGATGCTGTAGGCGAAGGTATGGTATTCAAGGATACGAATGAAGCATTGATCGCATATCAGAATGGCTATGTACACCTTCACACTCGTATTGCTGTTGCCGCTTCATCTCTTGGCAACCAGACATTCACGGAAGAGCAAAATGGCCAGTTATTGATCACGACTGTTGGAAAGTTGATTTTCAACGAAATCCTTCCAGCGTCATTCCCTTATATCAATGAGCCTTCCAAGCAAAACCTTGAGGAGAAAACTCCAGAAATATATTTTGTTGAAAAAGGCGCGGATATCAAGGAAGTTATCAAGAGCATGAAATTGGTTGATCCGTTCAAGAAGAAAATTCTTGGAAACATCATTGCTGAAGTGTTCAAGAAGTTCAAAATCACAGAAACATCAAAAATGCTTGACCGTATGAAGGGTCTTGGATTCACATACTCGACTAAAGCGGGTATTACGGTAGGTGTGGCTGATATCGTGGTTCTTAAAGAGAAACAGGAAATCATTTCAGAAGCACAAACAAAGGTAGATAATGTTCTTAAGCAGTTCAGACGCGGTTTGATTACCGAGGATGAGCGTTATGATCGCGTAATTTCTATCTGGAGCCAGGCGAAGGATAATATCCAGGCTAAGCTGATGAAATCATTAGATAATTCAAACCCTATCTTCATGATGAGTGACTCAGGTGCCCGTGGTAACGCGTCCAACTTCACGCAGCTTGCTGGTATGCGTGGTCTGATGGCCAACCCTGCTGGACGAATCATCGAGTTGCCGATTAAGTCGAGTTTCCGTGAAGGTCTGACAGTTTTGGAGTACTTTATCTCCACTCACGGTGCTCGTAAAGGTCTTGCCGATACAGCACTTAAGACTGCTGACTCAGGTTACTTGACTCGCCGTCTCGTAGACGTAGCACAGGATGTTATCGTTCGCGAAGACGATTGCGGTACAGACAGAGGATTATTTATCAAATCACTTAAAGATGGTACTGAAGTAATCGAACCTCTAGAAGAGCGTTTAATTGGCCGTTATGCAAGAAAGGCAATCAAGCATCCTGAAACAAAGGCTGTGATTGTACCTGAAAACGGATTGATTACAGAAGACTTGACTGTTGAAGTAGTAGAAGCAGGGATCGAAGAAGTATGGATCCGCTCTGCATTCACATGTAATACACGCCACGGCGTATGTAAGAAGTGTTACGGACGCAACCTTGCGACTGGCCAGGAAGTCGAAGTTGGCGAAGCAGTCGGTATCATTGCTGCCCAGTCAATCGGTGAGCCAGGTACTCAGCTTACAATGCGTACATTCCATACGGGCGGTGTTGCAGGAGACGATATCACACAAGGTCTTCCGCGTATCCAGGAATTGTTCGAAGCACGTAATCCTAAAGGGCAAGCTGTCATCTCTGAATTGGAAGGTGTCGTAGTCGGCATCAACGAAGGAAAAGATCGTCAGCAGGAAATCGTGATTCAGGGTGAAATCGAAAGCCGTACTTACAATGCGCCATATACAGCACGTTTGAAGGTTGCTGTGAATGACCATGTACTACGCGGTCAGGAACTCACTGAAGGTTCAATCGACCCTAAGGAGCTCTTAAGAGTCAAAGATGTTCAATCCGTGCAGGAATACCTATTGAAAGAAGTTCAAAAAGTATACCGTATGCAGGGTGTTGAAATCGGCGACAAGCACGTAGAAGTAATGGTGCGCCAGATGATGCGCAAAATCAGGGTTATCGATGCTGGTGAAACAGATGTACTGCCAGGCACATTGCTTGAGATCCATCAGTTCACTGACGCTAACCGCAAGGCACTTCTTGATGGCAAAATGCCAGCAACAGGACGTCCGGTATTGCTTGGTATCACAAAAGCATCACTTGAGACGGATTCATTCCTGTCTGCAGCATCCTTCCAGGAAACAACAAGAGTGCTTACAGATGCAGCGATCAAAGGCAAGCGCGATGAACTTCTCGGCCTGAAGGAAAATGTTATCATCGGTAAACTTGTTCCAGCAGGAACTGGTATGCAGCGCTATAGAAGAGCTGAACCAATTGCAATGGAAGAAGAAAAAGCCGAAGATGCAATCACTGTAGAATAAATAAAGAGCGCGGCGCTCTCTGCTACGGCAGAAAGTGCCGCCTTTTTAAAGAAAAAAGAATGGATCTATGAATAAAAACAACAATCTAGAGAAAAAAGTTTTCTAATGTTGTTGACATCTCTTGCACTAGATGTTAATATTTCAAAGGTGCTCCTATTTACCGGTTACTTTGGAGGATATCATGTCTTATGAAAAAGTAGCTCAAGCTAAAAAGATTATAGTAGGATCAAAGCAAACAGTGAAAGCACTGAAGGCTGGCGAAGTAATCGAACTGGTCATTGCCAAGGACGCTGACATGAAAGTGACAGCCAATCTATTGCAGACTGCCAGGAAAATGAACACAGCCATCACCTATGTCGACTCCATGAAAAGATTAGGGAAGGCATGCGGGATTGCCGTAGGAGCTTCAGCTGTAGCGATAACCAAGTAAAAACTGTTTTTGCAGTGGACTGCAAGAACTTTGTTTTTTGTAAAAAAATGAACCACCTGGATGTGTGGGCTTACAAAAATGTGAAGGGAGGAAAATGATCATGCCTACTATTAACCAATTAGTGCGCAAGCCGCGTAGTTCTAAAGAGGAGAAGTCAAAATCTCCAGCGCTTAATAAAGGTTACAACAGCTTCAAGAAAGCTCAAACTAACGTTTCATCTCCACAAAAGCGTGGTGTATGTACTCGTGTTGGTACTATGACTCCTAAGAAGCCGAACTCAGCGTTGCGTAAATACGCTCGTGTACGTTTGACTAACGGAATCGAGGTAACAGCTTATATCCCTGGTATCGGGCACAACCTTCAAGAGCACAGTGTTGTTCTTATCCGCGGAGGACGTGTAAAAGACTTACCGGGTGTACGTTATCACATCGTTCGTGGTGCTCTTGATACTGCTGGAGTAAACAATCGTATGCAGGGCCGTTCTAAGTACGGTACTAAGAGACCAAAAGCAGCAAAGAAATAATAAACAAAACTAATTAGCCTTTTTGAAAGGAGGAAAAAACATGCCACGTAAAGGTCCAGTTGCAAAAAGAGACGTATTGCCGGATCCGATTTATAACTCAAAGCTTATCACTCGCTTGATCAACAAGATGATGATCGATGGCAAGAGAGGTAAATCACAAAAGATCCTTTATTCAGCTTTTGATATCATTCGTGAGCGTTCAGGCAAAGAGCCAATCGAAGTATTCGATGCAGCTCTTAAGAACATCATGCCTGTTCTAGAAGTAAAAGCACGCCGTGTAGGTGGAGCTAACTATCAAGTACCAATCGAGGTGCGTGCAGACCGCCGTACAACTCTTGGTCTTCGCTGGTTGGTAAACTACTCACGTCTTCGTGGGGAAAAGACAATGGAAGAGCGTCTTGCTAACGAAATTCTTGACGCTGCTAACAACACTGGTGCTTCTGTTAAAAAGCGCGAAGATACACACAAAATGGCGGAAGCAAACAAAGCATTCGCTCACTATCGTTGGTAATCTTACCTTCAATCTAAAAACACTTATACTAGGAAGGAGAAAGACCAAATGGCAAGAGAGTTCTCCTTAGATAAAACTCGTAATATTGGAATCATGGCTCATATTGATGCTGGTAAAACAACAACAACTGAGCGTGTTCTTTATTATACTGGCCGAATTCACAAAATCGGCGAAACACACGAAGGTGCTTCTCAGATGGACTGGATGGAGCAGGAGCAAGAACGTGGAATCACGATCACATCTGCTGCAACAACAGCTTCATGGAAAGAGCACCGCGTTAACATCATCGATACACCAGGACACGTAGACTTCACTGTTGAAGTTGAACGTTCACTTCGTGTACTTGATGGTGCAGTAGCAGTACTTGACGCACAGTCAGGTGTTGAGCCTCAAACAGAAACAGTTTGGCGCCAGGCTACTACTTATGGAGTTCCACGTGTAGTATTCGTTAACAAAATGGATAAGCTAGGCGCGGACTTCCTATACTCAGTATCAACTATTCATGATCGTCTACAAGCTAATGCTCACCCGATCCAATTACCGATCGGTGCTGAAGATGAGTTCGAAGCAATCATTGACCTAGTTGAAATGAGAGCAATCTTCTACGGTAATGACCTTGGAACAGAAATCACTGTTGGGGAAATTCCAGAAGAATATATGGCTCAAGCTGAAGAATACCGTGAAAAGTTAGTTGAAGCGGTAGCTGAGCTTGATGAAGAGTTAATGGAAAAATACCTTGGCGGAGAAGAGCTTACAGTCGAAGAGATCAAAGCTGCAATCCGTAAAGGTACAACAAATGTTGAATTCTACCCAGTTATCTGTGGTTCAGCATTCAAAAACAAAGGTGTTCAGCTAATGCTTGACGCTGTTATCGACTACCTTCCATCTCCACTAGATGTACCTGCGATCCAGGGCCATCTTCCGGATACTGAAGAAGTGGTTGAGCGTCACTCTGACGACAACGAGCCGTTCTCTGCTCTTGCGTTCAAAGTTATGACTGACCCTTATGTTGGAAAATTAACATTCTTCCGCGTTTACTCCGGAACTCTTGAATCTGGCTCTTATGTCCAGAACTCGACTAAAGGAAAGCGTGAGCGTATCGGACGTATCCTTCAGATGCACGCGAACAGCCGTCAGGAAATCTCAACGGTTTACGCTGGTGACATCGCTGCAGCTGTAGGTTTGAAAGATACAACTACTGGTGACACTCTATGTGATGAAAAGTCTCTAGTTATTCTTGAATCCATGCAGTTCCCAGAGCCTGTAATCCAGTTATCAGTTGAGCCTAAGTCAAAAGCAGACCAGGACAAGATGACAACTGCGTTGCAAAAGCTTCAAGAAGAAGATCCTACATTCCGCGCACACACTGACCAGGAAACTGGACAGGTTATCATCGCTGGAATGGGTGAACTTCACCTTGATATCATCGTTGACCGTATGAAGCGTGAATTTAAAGTGGAAGCAAACGTAGGTGCACCACAGGTTGCATACCGTGAAACTTTCCGCGAATCAGCTAACATTGAAGGTAAATTCGCACGTCAATCCGGTGGACGTGGTCAATACGGACACGTTTGGATTGAGTTCTCTCCAAACGAAGAAGGAAAAGGCTTTGAATTCGTGAACGGCATCGTCGGTGGTGTAGTTCCACGTGAATACATCCCAGCGGTTCAAGCTGGTCTTGAAGATGCTCTAGATCGCGGAGTTCTTGCAGGATATCCACTCGTTGATATCAAGGCAAGATTGTTTGACGGTTCTTACCACGATGTTGACTCCTCTGAAATGGCGTTTAAAATCGCTGCTTCAATGGCACTTAAGAATGCGGCTTCCAAGTGTAAGCCAGTTATCCTTGAGCCTGTCATGAGGGTTGAAGTTGTTATCCCTGAAGAATATCTTGGAGATATCATGGGTATGATCACAGCTCGTCGCGGACGCGTCGAAGGTATGGATGCTCGTGGTAACGCTCAAGTTGTTCGTGCGATGGTTCCACTTTCAGAAATGTTCGGTTATGCAACTGCTCTTCGTTCAAGCACACAAGGACGCGGTGTATTCTCAATGCACTTCGACCACTACGAAGAAGTTCCTAAATCTGTTTCTGAAGAAATCATCAAAAAAAATAAAGGTGAATAATTGATTTTCACCTATTAATCAAGTATAACTACTAATGTAAGCATAACGCTGTGGGATAGGGGTTCCTATTTCACAGCACATTAAAATATACTTAATTTTCATATATTAAAGGAGGATTTTTCTAATGGGAAAAGCTAAATTCGATCGTTCTAAGCCACACGTTAACATTGGTACAATTGGTCACGTTGACCATGGTAAAACTACTCTAACAGCTGCTATCACTACTGTTCTTTCTAAAGTAGGCGGCGGTGAAGCACGCGGATATGACCAAATCGACGCTGCTCCAGAAGAGCGTGAGCGTGGTATCACAATCTCAACTGCACACGTTGAGTATGAAACTGCAACTCGTCACTATGCACACGTTGACTGCCCAGGACACGCTGACTATGTTAAAAACATGATCACTGGTGCTGCGCAAATGGATGGCGGAATCCTTGTAGTATCTGCTGCTGATGGCCCAATGCCACAAACTCGTGAGCACATCCTTCTTTCTCGTCAGGTAGGCGTACCTTACCTTGTTGTATTCATGAACAAGTGTGACATGGTTGACGACGAAGAACTTCTTGAATTAGTAGAAATGGAAGTACGTGACCTTCTTTCAGAATACGACTTCCCTGGCGATGACATCCCAGTTATCAAAGGTTCTGCTCTTAAAGCTCTTGAAGGAGCTCCAGAATGGGAAGAAAAAATCAACGAGCTTATGGCTGCAGTTGATGAGTACATCCCAACACCAACACGTGACACTGACAAGCCTTTCATGATGCCTGTTGAGGACGTATTCTCAATCACTGGCCGTGGAACAGTTGCTACAGGACGTGTTGAGCGTGGACAAGTTAAAGTCGGTGACGTAATCGAAATCATCGGTATGACTGAAGAGCCAAAATCAACTACTGTAACAGGTGTTGAAATGTTCCGTAAGCTTCTTGATTATGCAGAAGCTGGAGACAACATCGGTGCACTTCTTCGTGGGGTAGCTCGTGAAGATATCCAACGTGGTCAAGTACTTGCTAAGCCAGGTTCTGTTAAGCCACACACAAAGTTCACTGCTGAAGTATACGTTCTTTCAAAAGAAGAAGGTGGACGTCACACTCCATTCTTCACAAACTACCGTCCACAGTTCTACTTCCGTACAACTGATGTAACTGGTATTTGTAACCTTCCTGAAGGCGTAGAAATGGTTATGCCTGGTGACAACATCGAAATGACTGTTGAACTGATCGCTCCAATCGCTATCGAAGAAGGAACTAAGTTCTCAATTCGTGAAGGCGGCCGTACTGTAGGCGCTGGCGTTGTAGCTTCTATCCAAGAGTAATTTTTAATAGAAACACTGAAAGCAGCTGGGTGACGATCCAGCTGCTTTTTTATTTATCTAATGTAGCGGAAGAAGTTGAAAGCTTTCTTTATAGGGGAATTGAATCAAGAAAACTTTTGGTAACGCAAAAAGAATATTGTACTGTTAATATTGAAACATATAGATCATGGTCCTAATCAACTGTAACAATGTACAGATAAAGAAGTGGCAGGAGAGCTTATCGTCATATTAAAGCCGAAAATGTGCGGGTAAAAAAGGATAAAGCAGGTTTATCGTCACATTAAAGCCGATAATGTGCGGATAAAAAAGAATCAAGCAGGTTTATCGTCACATTAAGGCCGAAAATGTGCGGGTAAAAAAGAATCAAGTGGGTTTATCGTCACATTAAAGCCGATAATGTGCGGATAAAAAAGAA
>NZ_JAGGQM010000007.1:117588-192746 GCF_018613295.1 Bacillus sp. ISL-39 | reverse complement strand
GGTTGATTTTGTCCGAAGATGCCCCAGGTTCGGACAAAACAGCGAGTGCAGGTTGATTTTGTCCGAAGATGCCCCAGGTTCGGACAAAACCAAGCGAGTGCAGGTTTATTTTGTCTGAAGAGGACCCAGGTTCGGACAAAACACAAAGAGTGAAGGTTGATTTTGTCCGAAGATGACCCAAGTTCAGACAAAACTCCGTGAGTGGCAGGTGATTTTGTCTGAAGAGGACCCAGGATCGGACAAAACACAAAGAATGAAGGTTGATTTTGTCCGAAGATGCCTCAGGTTCAGACAAAACAGAGCGAGTGCAGGTTGATTTTGTCCGACGGTGACCTGTTCATGCGGTGCACGTCTATGCTTGTACATACTACTGCTCAGTCCTGAAGATACTAAGAAATTCCCAGTAACAGCTTCTTCATTAAAATTCACATAATCCTCAAATTTTCTCACTTTTCCACTTTCATTATCTTTGTATACTTGGGATATCCTACTTGTAAATTAACCGAAGGGGGTTTTCCTATGGTCAAAAAAGCGATTGCGGCTGGTATTCTGGCTGGCCTGGTCTTGTTTGCCATTTTCCAGCAGTTTTATACAATCGAGGAACCAGAAGCAATTGAAGCATCAAAAGCAGCAACAGGAATCGGTGCCGGAATGGTATCTCCCAATTTCAAATTGAAAAACCTTGCCGGTGAAGAGGTAAGCTTGAAAGATTACAGAGGTAAAAAGGTGATGCTGAACTTTTGGGCTACTTGGTGTCCGCCTTGTAAAGAAGAAATGCCGGCGATGGAGCGATTTTACAAAGAAAAGTCGAAGGATGTTGAAATTCTGGCCGTCAATCTGGATCCCCAGAACAATGTAATATCATTTGTGAAGGATAATGATTTAACCTTCCCTATACTGCTTGATCATGATGGATCCACACAGCAAACATACTCGATCATTTCCATTCCTACAACATTTATAATCGATGAGCAGGGATTGATTTTAAAAAAACACATCGGTTCGATGACATACGATCAAATGCAGGAACTCATGAAGTAACACCAGTAAAGTCTACTGGTGTTTTTTTATGGTAAAAATTGCATGGGCAATACACGAAATTAGTGGGTATGAATAAAATACGATTAAATTTTCAAAAAGTTGTAATAATTGAAACCGTTTCCGGACATAATAACTGTTACAATGATGACAAAGGATGGTGAACACGATGAGAAAACCTAGAAAGCGTTCTTTTCAAGAGCTTGTTATGGAAAATAAACGCCAACTTCTGAATGACCGTGATGCACTCGAGAAAATCGAGGCTAAATTGGAGCAAAAACACTTGGGCAAGGCTGAGTAAATATCATACATTACCATTTATGAATACCTCTTCTTTAGGAGAAACTTATTCTAGAGGAGGGATATACATGAGCAATCCTAAAAGGGACAGCAAGCATTATGTTCCAAGCCACCTTGGCACTCAGCCGCGTGGGTTCAGTGGCAATAAAGGGAAGAAGATGAATGATAAGTCGGGTGAACATGCCCAGGTAATACAAACTAAAGGTGAATAACCGAGTGAATATGCCTGCCAATGATTTGGCGGGCCTTTATTTTTGCCAATAAAAGATATCCACTGTTTTCCGCTAATAATTGATATGACTAGTTGCATACTATTGGTGTACTTTTTAGAAGGAGGTACATTACCATGGCAAACAATACACCAAAGCCAGATGATCGAAGCGATAATGTAGAAAAGCTGCAGTCTATGATCCATCATACGATTGAGAATATGGAAGATGCGGAAGCTGCAATGGTCAACTCCAGTCCTGAAGACCAGCAAAGAATCAAGACAAAGAATGAGCGCCGCAGAGAGAGTATTGATGCCTTCAGGGCTGAAATCAAGGATGAAGCGCATAACCAGCAGTAAATCCAAAGGACCCGTCAACAGGCGGGTCTTTTTCCGTTTGGTTGAAAATGTGATAATATACGGAATGTAAACTAAAACAACGAAAACTCTTTAGATAAAGAAGTGATTTAGATGGATCGACAAAAAAAGCAAATTCCTATGGATGAACAGATCAAGCTATGGGAAGAGGAGATAAATAGAAAAGGTTTTATTCAGGATGAAGCCAGTTTGATCACCGCGATCAGGAAACTGTCAAAAATGGAAAACCATAAGCAACTGTCTCAAACCCTGACTTTGGCTGCGCAATCGAGAGCCCAGCGAAACGGGTATGATTCTCTCGCCCTTGAGTGGTTAAGGACGGCGATTGAACACGATACAGCAAACAAGAAAGCAAAATCCCTGCTGTCAGGGAATCAATGGAAAAATAAGGGTAATCTATTTGACCAGCTAGTGTACCCTCGGATCAGGGAAACTGATAATCGGGCGTTAAAAAAGAAAACTGCAGAGCAGTACATAAATATTTCGCAGCAATTCCTGTCACATGCTGAAGAAGAGCTGGATGACCTTCAAGCCCAGCAGCTTGAAACAGGATCTGAAGCTGAAGCTAAATTCAACAGGCTGACCAATTTGCTGGAAAAGGCTGTAGAAGAGACTGCAGCTCTCCTGAAAGCAACTGAGTTATATGAAGAGTCGGTTACCGGCGTTTTTCACACAGCTGTCCACTATGAAGAAATGCAGAAAAGACTTCAAACCCTTGAAGGAATCAAGCTGAACTGGGAAGAAGAATTTGCGGAGGAATCGGAAAGCCAAACACTATCTGAAATTGATCCTTTGGCTGAACTTCACAAAATGATAGGACTTGAATCGGTCAAGGAGAGAGTGAATGATTTTTACCGGTTCTTGAAATATCAGCAAAAACGGAAAGAACTTGGACTGCAAACGAAGGATGATCAAAGCTTGAATATGGTCCTGACCGGAAATCCAGGAACAGGGAAAACTTCATTGGCAAGATTGCTCGCCAAAATTTATCACCAGCTTGGAGTACTGCCGCGAGAAGAAATAATCGAGGCGGACCGTTCCCAGCTTGTAGGGGCTTATGTTGGACAAACAGAAGAAAATGTCAGGAAGATCGTCGAGCAAGCCCTGGGTGGGGTACTTTTTATTGATGAGGCTTACAGTCTTAAGCGGGAAGGCCAGACTGGAAATGATTATGGCCAAACTGCTATTGATACTCTCGTTTCCTTAATGACCGGGAAAGAGTATGGCGGTAAATTCGCCGTGATTCTTGCTGGTTATCCAGAGGAGATGAGACAATTTCTTGATGCGAATCCAGGTTTAAGATCACGTTTCCCTCAATCAAATTTAATTCATCTTCCTGATTATTCGAATAGTGAGCTATTACAAATCGCTGAGCAAGCTGCACAGGATAACGATTATGCCATGACAGAAGCGGCAAAGCTTGAGCTTACGGATCGGATCGAAAAGGAAAGAGTCGATGATACCTTTGGAAATGCCAGGACGGTTCGCAACCTTGTGTTGGAAGCTATTTTTAAAAAGGGATCAAGGCAAAGTGAAGAACATGACTTTTCGACCTATACCTTATTGGAAAAAGAGGATTTTGAATCTACAGCAAATATTTCAACTGAAAAACCACTCGACAGACTGAATGCACTCGTAGGATTGGACACTGTAAGAGCAGAGGTTACCTCCCTGATCTCCTTCGTAAAGATGCAGCAGCTGCGAAAGGAAAAAGGACTGCCTGCTGTGCCGATTCAGCTTCACTCTGTATTCACCGGAAATCCGGGAACAGGAAAAACGACTGTAGCCAAGATTTACGCAGAACTTTTGAAGGAGTGCGGCATGTTGAAGAGGGGGCACCTTATCGTCAGCAGCCGGGCGGATTTTGTCGCAGGTTATGTTGGACAGACAGCCATCAAGACAAAGAAAAAAATCCGTGAGGCACTTGGAGGAGTATTATTTATTGATGAGGCATACTCTTTGCTTGGCCAAAGCTCGGGTGATTTTGGCAAGGAAGTTATTGATACTCTTGTCGACGAAATGACGAGACATAATGAAAATCTCGTCGTGATTCTTGCTGGTTATCCTGCTGAAATGGATATGCTTCTGGAAAGCAATCCTGGCCTAAGATCACGGTTCAAGAAGTTTTTCCACTTTCCTGACTATAGTGTAGATGATTTGCTGCTCATCATCAGAAACTACGCTGGCAAGTATCAATATAGAATGGGTACAGAAGCAGAAGCAATTTTGTCTGAGCAACTTTCAGAAACAGAAATAAAAGGGAATGGGCGATTCGCCACAAACTTAGTGGATGAAGCGATTCAATCCCAGGCATATCGATTGATTGACCACGATAATTTTGAGGATTTGGATGAGGATGTTTTATACCTGGAAAAACAGGATTTTGAAGCGGCTTTAAAAAAACTTATAGGATAAAAATTCTTGAAAAATAAAGGGGAATACCAATGATAATTTCTACAAGGGAGATTGAGGTTCGTTATGCGGAAACAGACCAGATGGGGGTCGTGTATCACGCTAATTATCTGGTGTGGATGGAGCTGGGAAGAACACAATTGATCAAAGAGCTCGGCTTTAATTATGCAGAGATGGAGAAGGGTGGAGTCATTTCACCTGTACTTGATATACAGGCTTCCTATAAAAAACCATTGAGATATGGAGATACTGCTACAATTAAGACCTGGGTGGAGGAGTATGATGGGATCCGCTCTGTCTATAAATATGAAATCTTCAATGGTGAAGGGGAGCTGGCATTGACAGGCAGTTCAAAACATGTCTGTGTTAAAAAAGATAGCTTCCGGCCGATCTCGCTAAAAAGGAGCTATCCTGACTGGCATGAAGCGTATTTACAGGCGGTGAAAAAGCCTGAGGATGTAAAGGAGCAGGTCTGATTGGCTTTCGGGATAAAGCGCCACGAGCTGAAGGAATGGAAGGATAAGGTTGAAAGAGGAGAGCTCGCCTTCCTGACCCATTACTGGATTGATGACCGCTTCCCGGACTGTTCAACGGTTACGAAGGTAGGATGCAGCGATCTTGACAGATTAGCTGAGTGGGGGAGAAAGTATGGTTTGCGGCCAGAGTGGATTGACAAGAGAAAGCCTGCCTACCCTCATTTTGATTTATTAGGTGGTAAGCAAGCTGAAATCCTTGAACAGGAGGGAATTAAAAACCCTCTACTAAATGACAGAAAATAAGGCAGACTTCGCGTCTGCCTTATTTCTTTTCGAATTTGAAGTCAGGTTCATGGCCAACCGGGTGTAGTTCCACGATCATATCATGGCCGTCAAAATACCAAATATCTTTTTCTTCAATATAATAGGTGATCCCATTTTTTTCTGTCTTTACGCCAATGTGATCCGGTTCTTCCTTGGAGACACCTAATGAAAAACCTTTCTGGATTGAACTGAAACCGCCGTACCGGACAAAAAATCGCAAATAGCTTCCGGCTGAAAGGTCCATTTCATTTTCATACCATGCTGCTGCATCATCATTAATTGTAATTTTCATATTGTTCTCCTTCCATACCAGATAGAATGATTATAACATAAGCAATGCCCGGTCTTCACTGGACCGGGCTCTCTCACAATTATTCTTTTATTAATTGAGTCATATGATGCATGATCTCATGGTATTTATTTTCAGCTCCAGCAAGGCCGTATTGACTGGCTTCTTGCAATGGAACAACTCGGTAATTACTTTGCCTGCTGCTCGAAACGAAGGTTGGAAGGAAATCAGGGTTTTTCAATATTACTTTATTGCCATCCGGTGTGATGGTTTTTATTATTTCAACAGTAGCAAGACCGCCGATATCTTTATAGTCCCACATTTGTCCTGACAGGAAATTTCCCAGAGAGTAGACGACCAATGCCTTTCTTCCGTCAGTTGCCATCAGCCACTCCATAGGCTGCAGAACATGAGGATGATGGCCAAAGATGATGTCAACACCTTCATTGATTAGAAACTGGGCAAGCTCCTTTTGATCACTGGTAGGGAAACGCTGGTATTCATTTCCCCAATGGATACTCATAACGACAATGTCTGATTCTGTTCGGGCGCGGTGTATCTCCGCTTTCATTGCTTCACGGTCAATGAGGTTCACGAGGTGATCCTTTCCAAAAGGGACTGGGATGCCATTTGTTCCATAGGTGTAAGACAAATAAGAAACATATATCCCATTTTTATTTAAAATCCGCAATTCATGCTTGTCTGCATCGTCCTTGTACGAACCAACATAAGGAAGACCGGCCGCTTCCATATTCTTTATGGATGCAAGGACACCCTTTTCTGATTTATCAAGGGAATGATTATTTGCATTTGATACAATATCCACTCCTGCATCGATCAATGCCTCTCCAACTTCAACCGGGCTATTGAAACTTGGGTAGCTTGATAAACCGATTTCTTCTCCGCCAAGAAGTGTTTCCTGATTCGCAAGCAAAAGATCAGGTTCTATTAAGTGTTTTTTGACATTACTGAGCATTGGTTTGAAGTCATACCCTGGATTCACAAAGGCATCTTCATAAACTGTATCGTGGATCAGGATATCACCGATAGCTCCAAGCTTCACTGTTTCTACAAAACTCTTGCCGCTAACATCAAAGCTTCTTTCAAGATGAGATTTTTGAGATTGCATTTTAATACTCGGTGCTTTTGCCTCGGCTTCATGGTACATCTGGAATGTTAATACAGATGCCAAAACACCTAAGCCAGCAAACAAGGCCAATCCATAAGTTTTATTCTCCTTTTTTCTCATGTTAATCTCCCCAGATTAGAATGAGGCATTTTTATTTTGTCGCCTCTAAGGATAATATATTATAAGAATGGTGGTAAATGTATAAATTTCAATATGATGTTCATTATTTTGTCATAATTCGATAATCACTTTTTACAAAAAGGATATGAAAGAAAATGACTAAGGAAGGGGAGAGGAATTGTTCAAATTAACAGAAAGTGCATATAAAATATTGCATCATTCAGTACTCAAAGAGAGCAAGGATGGAGAAAAGCTATATGTCCGACTGACGATGGGAATCGGCTGAGGAGGACCTCAGCTTCGGGTTGCTCTGGAAGAGCAGCCATTAAAGAATGATCAGATTTTTACATTTGAAGAGGTTCCTATTTTGATTCATGAAGGTGATTCAGTTTATTTCATTGATACAAAACTGGATTATGTAAAAGATGTTTTTGGCACGGGAAAGTTCAAATTGCTAAAAGTGTAAGCAATATATGCAAAAAAAATGCGGTTCTATCCGGAATCGCATTTTTCTAATATCTAATTTTGTGAGGGTGTAATTTTTGGTCTTTTTTCAAATTGAGAAAACCCAAAATTCAGTGAATAGCTTCACGAATCAGATTACCATTCTATTATCTCCAGGAAATCGAGTAGTTCATCCATATTCTTTATCTTGATCGCAGAAGGATGATTTTTTTCATTGTCAGGATTTTCAGTAAGAAATTCTACAATAAAATCATCAGGCGTCGTTACATCAGCGGTTGTGGTTGTAAACACAAAACTTTCAGCCTGCTTAATAACTTCTTCCATTACAATCCGCCTTCTTTCCCTTATTCTTACCTACATTCTATCAGTCAAAAGAAGAGATGAACGATTTTCAATATGACAATTTTTCGAATTATCGGAAGTCCGGCAAATTAAACAGCAGGAAGCGAAAGTTTGAATATCGTTTTAAAGGGTTGAGTGGTTACACTCAATTCGCCCCCGTGATTGTCGATTATTTGTTTGCTGATTGCCAATCCCATCCCTGTGCCTCCTGTTTTTGTAGTGTAAAATGGAGAGAAAATCCTCTTTAGGGAGTATTCATCAATTCCGCCGCCGTTATCGATCACACTTACGGCAACTAAATCCCTATCTTTACTAACAATTAATTTTATAGAAGCCCTTGTATTATGATTTCCTTCAACAGCCTCGATTGCATTTTTCAACAAATTGACCAAGACCTGTTTAATCGCATTTTTATCTGCCAATACATACAACTCTTGACCGGGAAATTCACCACTGATTTCGATATCTTTCAAAATCGCCTCGCTTGAGAATAGTTTGATCATACTTGCTGCCAACTCGTTTATAGACAGCTTCCTTTTCTCAGAAGAGCCAGGTTTTAAAACAGAAAGATAATCAGTTAGTAAGCTGTTGGCTCGGTTAATTTCATCAAGAGCTACGTCTGCGAAATCCTGCTTGCCAACAGCCTGAAGTTCCGGCTTCAGCAGCTGGATAAAACCCTTTAGTGTTGTCAGCGGGTTTCTAATTTCATGGGCTAACCCGGCTGCCAAATGGCTTGCTGAAATCGCTTGAAAATCACTTGTGGCAGTTTGAATGGCCTTTTGCAGGATCATTAATGTCTGCTCTTTTTCAATGATTTCCTGTTCAAGTTTTAAATTTTTGCTTTCGAGATCTGCTTTTTTTGCATCTAAATCATTCATTGTCAACTCCTCCTTAGATATATCGACTTTATGAGGCAAGAAATATTTTTTGCTTGTTGGGTCAGCTTGGGATACCGACTGTTGTCTTTCTATTTTTGCGCTGAATTGAAAGGGTTTAGAGCATGCTATTGCTATGTTTTCGTTCACTTCTTTTTCCGGTGTGTTTGGGACTTGATTAGTTTGAAGCATTATAGTTTCGGGTAATTTCATCAGGAATTCACATCCTTTAAATTGGGCAGTTTAAATTCGATTTCTTTCGAATGTATATGACATAATCATCTATATTATACCAGCAAAAACGTTCTACTTTTTTATAAAGAACAAAAAATATTTTATATAGAACTAGCAAAAGGAGCTGTGAAATGGATAAAGCCATTCAGTTTTTTAGAGAATTTCTTAATGACAGAGAAGAAAAAATTCTGAACAATATATTGGATTCAATTGATGGAAATCAGCCAGAAGCATTTATCAAGTTAACCAACCAACCCCAAATTAAGTTATATAAAGAGCAAATCAGAGAATTAATCCATTTGCTAGAAAGTCATTTAATCGGGGAATCAGACGACGAAAAGGTCAAGGATTGGGGTAAAAGGATGAGTGAAGATAAAGTGCGTTTGGGTCTCTCTCTCAGTGAATCCATTCAGCATTTTAATAGTATCCGCGGTGTATTGTGGGAGGAACTCTCGGTAATGACCGAAAAAAGTAAAAATCTTAGTACAGAAGAAAGTTTGTGGTTGGGTAATCTTATAAATGAGTTCATTGACGGGCAGATAATCATTTTCACGAACTCCTACACTGGACAGGCCAATAAACGGCTGCGGGCGCAGCAGGAGGTTATTGATGAGCTGAGCACACCTGTTATATCGATTGTGGACGGAGTAGCCGTCCTGCCGATCATCGGTGATATAGATACACACAGAGCAAGGATCCTTATGGAACACACGCTTAGAGAAACGAAGGATAATGAAGTAGATTGTCTGATAATAGATCTGTCAGGCGTATTCATAGTGGATACAATGGTTGCCCAGGAATTATTTAAAATAATAGACAGTCTTAAATTGACCGGAGTAGACGTGAACCTGACCGGGATGAGGCCGGAACTGGCTCATTCAGTGGTTACTCTAGGCATCAATTTTGATAATGTAAAAATGTATAACAATCTTGGACAGGCATTGAAAGACTTTGGAATCGTCCGAAAATAAAAAGCCGGCAAACCTATTTAAACGGTTTGCCGGCTTGTTTTTTATTTTCTAAAGCTTTAAAGCCACTTGATTTTCGGCTCTGTTTTGTTGCGGATTCTTTCAAGGTTAGCGCGATGCCTGTAAATGACGAAGCTGGCCAGGACAGCGACAACCAGTATCAATGGAAGGTCCTGTGTAAACAGCGAGTAAATGAACGCGGCTATACCGGTCAGGATCGATGATAGGGAAACATACTTTGTTATGTACAAGCTGATGAAAAAGATAATGAGCATGAATAAGAATAATACCGGTATGTATGCCAGTAAAACACCACCTGAAGTAGCGACCGCTTTACCTCCTCTGAATCCGGCGAAAACAGGGTACATGTGGCCAATTACAGCAAAAACCCCCACTAAAAGCATATGGAGATCAGCATTCAGCAGCAAAGGCAGACTTGCCGCCAGGGTCCCTTTCAAGACGTCAGCAATACTTACTGCTAAACCAGCTTTCACTCCCAGCGTCCTGAAGGTATTTGTACCGCCTAAGTTCCCGCTCCCATGTTCACGGATGTCTTTGCCATAGAACACTTTTCCGATAATGAGGCCAGAAGGTATTGATCCCAGCAAGTAAGCTAGAATAATGATGATTGCGTTTAATGCCATGAAATATTCTCCTTTTAAGATTTTAAGGTTCTTTTATTTTACCATGTTCTCTTAAAAACTCCATGCAAATCTTGAACAAAAACTGACTTGTTCCTTAATGGCTGAAGTTTCCTGCTGGCTAAGTTTATAAATTGCTGAATAAGTGAATAAGTAAGTATATCAACGATATTAAGGAGCCCTTCTAAATGAGGATCGGGAAAAATCCAGCTAATAGGAAACCATTATTGATCCTAATCATCCTTGCAATAATACTTGGGATAACCGCTGTCTACCAAACGAACAAAGAGCTCCCCGAAGGCCTATCATATGAAGGGGAAGTCCACCACGTCAAGGATGTCCGCTTTTTATCTGATTTAACCTACAAGGGGATGGACGGTGAAAAAAAATACGAGCATGAAATATTCGATACCATCATTAAAAGGATTGAAGAAGCGGAAGAGTTCATCGTCCTGGATATGTTTTTATTCAATGGCTATTACAAGGAGGATATGGGTTATCCGGAGATAAGCGAATCTATCAGTGATAAACTTATTGCCCAGAAAAAAAAGAATAAAGACCTTAAGGTTGTGTTTATAACTGATGAAATTAATTTGACCTATGGATCCCATAAATCCGGTGTGTTAAAAAAACTTCGGGAAAATGATATAAAAGTTGTTTTCACCAATCTGGATCCATTAAGGGATTCCAATCCAATATATACTGCTTTTTGGCGGGTGTTTCTCCAGTGGTTTGGCCAATCGGGTGAAGGCTGGATTCCAAACCCGATGGCAAAGAATGCACCTGACGTAACGCTCCGCTCCTATCTTGAACTGCTGAACCTAAAGGCTAATCACAGGAAAGTGTTTGTCACTGAAAAGACAGCGATCGTTGCATCCGCGAACCCGCATGATGCAAGCGGCTTCCACTCCAACATAGCCTTTGAAACGAGCGGAAATATAATAGGAGACATCCTGGAGTCCGAGCAGGCTGTAATCAATTTCTCAGGAGGCGGCGACCTCCCTGATTACAAACCTGTAAAAGATAAAGGGGATATTAAGGTCCAGATTTTAACGGAAGGGAAAATCCTCAAGCATCTCCTGAACGAGTTGAAAAATACGGGAAAAGGCGATCATATTTGGATAGGTATGTTCTACCTTGCCGAGAGGAAAGTCATCGACGAGATGGACAAGGCCGCCGATCGGGGAGCGAAAATCAATATTATACTTGATCCTAATACCAATGCATTTGGCAACCAGAAATCAGGTTTGCCCAACATTCCGGTATCAGAAGAAATAATGGAATTTGGCAGCGAAAATATCAAGATTAAATGGTACAATGCTGGCCAGGAGCAATATCATACTAAAATGATTTATTTTAACCGAGGAAATAACAGTGTGATACTCGGAGGGTCCGCCAACTTTACACGACGAAATCTCGATGATTTAAATCTTGAAACCAACATTAAGGTTACAGCGGACTCTGACAGTCAAGTCATCAAAGATGTTGACCAGTATTTCAATAGAATCTGGAATAACGAACGGGCAAAGTATACACTGGATTATGAAGAAAATAAGGATAAGATGACGCCATTTAAATATATAATCTATTGGATTCAAAGAATATTATGGTTTACTAGCTATTAACATAAAGGGCACCCCATGTGGATGCCCTTTTTTATGTTGGCTCTTTTCTCAAACTTTGTTGCTATTGACTACAAAATAAGATTGAATGACCTATGTTTCTTCAAAAAATTAAAGCTAATGATGAGAAAAGAACTTGCACACTTAATTCGTACTACAAAATGGCTTTTGATCACGTAAAAATCGGCTTTAGGATTTTAACAGCAATCTTTACGAAAACCAAAAAATTCATTCTCATTTACAGTAACCTTAAGTACGATATGATTAAAGGCGAAGGAAAATGGACTTCGATTATAGAATAAGGATAAATACCTGAGTGGAATATCAGTATATCTGAACTATGATCTATTACGCCAAGAAGATGGAGATTTTAGGATGAAAACAATATTATCAGCCATACAGTGGATGGCGTTTATCATTGCTGGTTCAATCGTTGCACCAATTGCGATCGCTGATTTATTCCAATTGAATGATTTAGAGACGACCGGACTGGTTCAAAGGACGATGTTTGTATTAGGCATTTCGAGTCTGCTGCAGGCCTTGTCCGGACATCGTATGCCAATTAATGAGGGTCCTGCGGGACTATGGTGGGGTGTTTTTACCATATATGCAGGATTGAGTACGACACTGTTTTCATCCAGAATTGAAACCTTGCAGGCTTTAGAAGGAGCCATGATCATCAGCGGTATTGTATTCTTCCTATTAAGTTTATTCAAACTTATCGATAGACTGGCAGTGTTATTCACACCTGTAGTCAGCGGGATATACTTACTATTACTTGTCATTCAGCTCAGCGGATCCTTCCTGAATGGAATGGCAGGACTAGGTGGCGGAAATACTGAAGTCAGCCTTCCGATTGCGTTCTTCAGCTTAACTCTGGTTGGGATTACCTTCTATCTGACAAGGCATCATATGAAGTGGGTCAGCCAGTATGCCATTTTAATCAGCCTGGCCGCTGGCTGGGCGCTTTTCGAAATTTTTGATCTGGGAAAAGCAAACGAACGATACGATGGAGCAGCGATCGCACTTCCGGAAGTTTTCGCATTCGGGAAGCCTGTTTTCGATTCCGGTTTAATTGTGACTTCTATTTTTATAACGTTCCTGTTGATTACCAATATGTTAGCTAGCATAAGGGTTACCGGACAAGTTTTAAAAGATATGGGGTCAGACATTAAGGATTTCCGGTACCGGGCCAGCGGTTATACAGCAGGAATCAATCAGCTGCTGGGTGGAGTGTTCTCGGCGATTGGGTCTGTTCCAATCTCTGGAGCAGCAGGATTTATTTCTACTACCGGTATCACAAGAACCCTGCCTTTTATCATAAGTTCATTGTTGATCGTCCTTGCCAGTATGCTGCCTCATGTGATGTCTTTATTCGCGGCGCTTCCAGCTCCCGTCGGTTACTCCGTTACTTTTGTTATATTTGTAAATATGACCGGGATCGCATTCTCGGAATTTGATCGTGAAAACGATAAACAAAGGATAAGGGTCGTTATTGGAACCTCCCTTCTGGCCGGTGTAGGGGCAATGTTCATTCCGGGCGAGGCTTTCCGCAATATTCCGCCTGTCCTTGTTTCAATTCTTAATAATGGTTTAATCCTAGGCACGTTGATTGCTGTTGCCGTGGATCAATTCACACTTCACAAGAAAAGGCTGTTTTCGCATTGAATGCAGCTTTTCGTATAAAACTTCCCTGCCGCATTCTAAATGGCTTCGAGGCTCTTTCTTGCTGCTCCATATCATTAGAAATCCGTAGCCGATTTTAACTTTTATTAGAGAAAGCAACAAAGTTTACGAAAAGAACCTAAGAAAAAGAGAATGGGATTCTTAGGCAAGTTGATTTGAGACTGCAGAATAGTACGATAAAATAAATGTTAGGGTCAAATTAATCCTTAGGAGTGATATAATATGGCAATTAAAAATCCAAGCCGCGAAGAAATAGGCCAAATCCTTAAGAAGGCAAAAAGGATTGCAGTTGTCGGATTGAGCGATAATCCGCAGCGGACTTCCTATATGGTGTCACAGGCAATGCAGGCAGCAGGCTTTGAAATCATCCCTGTCAATCCTACTGTTGACGAGGTTCTTGGCGTGAAAGCTGTTAAAACACTTAAAGAAATCGACGGGCATGTAGATATTGTCAATGTGTTCCGCCGTTCGGAATACTTGATGGAGGTTGCGAAAGAATTTGCCGAAATCGATGCTGAGATATTCTGGGCACAGCTTGGTCTAGAGAACGAAGAGGCCTATAACTTCCTAAAAGAAAAAGGGTATACCGTGATCATGGACAGGTGCATCAAGGTAGAACACGCTTTAACGAAATAACATGCGCGTGAGGACTTATGTTCTCACGCTTTACTTTTGTTTCGGCAAATTATCAGCCATAATAAAAGACAGTATAGCTTTCGCAAGGCGGGGATTTTGACATGGAGTTTTTAAACAAAGAGCTGGCTCAAGAAATTGTAGACAGGACAATGGGGATCATCGGGAAAAATATCAATATAATGGATAACCGGGGCGTGATTATTGGATCAGGCGACCCAAACCGCATAGATGACGTCCATGAGGGCGCAGTCATCGTAATCAAACAAGGAACTGGTTTTGAAATAACCGAAGAGGAGGCTAAAAGGCTCCATGGAGTGCGCCCTGGAATAAACCTACCCATCTTTTTTGATAGCAAAATCATGGGTGTTATTGGTATAACTGGCTCCCCGGATGAAATAAGAAGTTACGGAGAACTTGTTCGCATCGCTGCTGAGCTAAGTCTTCAGCAAGCGGTTTTGATGAATGAGATCCAATGGGATGAAAGGCTGAAGGAGGAGCTTGTCAGCCAAATCATCCATTCTGAAGGCAAACATGACTCGCTCTTTCTTGAAAGAGCTATGCGTCTGGGTATTGATATTGAATTAGCGAGGACAGCTATCGTCATCATGACTCCTGACAGAAAGAAAACATTTGGCTATTTAAAAAACCGACTGCAAAAAGATGATTTATTATTGATGCAGCACGATAGGATCGTTGTTTTAAAAGTGGTTCCTCGCAACGACATAGATCTATTCATAAGAACCATAACAGAAACATGGCTTAATGGTTTAAGAAAGAATGATAATATACAGGTGAAAATCGGGGTTGGTCAATACCGTGAAGGATTGTCAGGGGTAAAAGCGTCCTACTGGCAGGCAGTCCTCACACTGAATTCAGGGTTGAAATTGAGCTCCCAGCATGACATTTACTTTTATGAGGATTATTACCTCCCTGTATTTCTTTTAAGTGCTGCTAAAAAAGGGCTGACGGAAGATTTGCAGCCGTTTTATGAAAATTTGAAAGAAAAGGATGTAAAGGGTGAGCTGACTGAATCTTTAAGAGCACTTATCGAAACAAACGGCGACATGAATAAGGCTTCACAGAAACTATTTGTTCACAGGAACACGCTTCGATACCGTCTTGATAAAATCACAGAAATAACAGGTAAGGACCCACGCAAAACGACTGACCTGCTTCACCTGTATTTGTCGTTTCTTAATAATGAGCTGGAATGAATTGTGCAATTGCACAAAAGATCTGTTCTATTACAGGTCTTTTTTTGATGGTTTGACTAATGTAATAAGAATAGACAGCGCTTACAATTGGGTTACGAAAAAGTTTAGAGGAGGAATCACCGTGGATATTCAAGTAAGCGCTTTCGGCGCTATTGTAGCACTAGTAGTAGCTATTTTCCTTATTTTAAAGAAAGTTTCACCAGCATATGGAATGATCGCCGGTGCTCTGATCGGTGGCCTTGTAGGCGGAGTTGATGTCACGAACACAGTTGCCCTGATGATGGAAGGGGCGAAGGGGATTATACCTGCAGTATTAAGAATTCTGGCTGCCGGTGTGCTTGCAGGCGTCCTGATCGAATCAGGTGCTGCTGCCGTAATCGCTGAAACAATTGTTAAGAAGGTCGGGGAGACACGAGCGTTGCTTGCCCTGGCCATCGCGACAATGATTTTGACTACTGTTGGGGTATTCGTTGATGTTGCAGTTATCACTGTTGCGCCAATCGCATTGGCAATCGCCAATAAAGCAGGTATTTCCAAAACAGCTATCCTGCTTGCGATGATTGGCGGCGGTAAGGCTGGGAATATTATGTCACCGAATCCGAATGCAATAGCTGCAGCGGATGCGTTCCAAATCCCATTGACATCTGTGATGGCTGCTGGAATCATTCCAGCTGTTTTCGGATTGACCGTTACGTATATTTTAGCAAAGAAGCTAGTTAATAAAGGTGCTATGGTTACAGCTCAAGAAAGTGAAACAACCGTTAAAGGGATACTTCCGGCAGTTGTCCCAGCGATTGTCGCACCATTAGTAACAATCATTCTGCTTGCACTAAGACCTTTGTTTGATATTAACATCGATCCTATGATCGCCCTGCCAGCAGGGGGGATCGCCGGAGCACTTGCAATGGGCCGAATCAGGCATATCAATGACTATGCGGTTGCAGGTCTCGGTAAAATGTCTGGTGTAGCTATTATGCTCCTTGGTACAGGTACACTTGCGGGAATCATCGCTAATTCAGGGTTAAAGGACGTTTTGATTAACAGCCTGGATGCACTTGGTCTTCCAGCATTCGTCCTAGCTCCAGTATCCGGTATTTTCATGTCCGCTGCTACTGCTTCGACAACTGCGGGAACAGCAGTTGCTTCCCAGGTATTCGGAACAACCATTTTGGAAATGGGTGTCACTGCTTTAGCCGGTGCTGCCATGGTTCACGCTGGCGCCACCGTACTTGACCACCTGCCACACGGAAGCTTTTTCCACGCAACAGGCGGAAGTGTCAACATGGAGATTAAAGAGCGTCTAAAATTGATTCCTTACGAAACAGCAGTCGGTTTAACTCTTGCGATCGTATCGACGCTAATCTTTGGTATCTTCAAGTTTTTCGGATAAATAAAAAGCGGTCTGGATTTTTTCTAAGTCCGGACCTTTCATTTCAATGGATTGATACTCGGGTATACTATGAGAGGAGAAACGAGCATGAAAATTGTAATTGCACCAGATTCTTTTAAAGAGAGCCTTACAGCGCTTGAAGCAGCTACAGCGATCGAAAATGGAATGAAAAACATCCTTCCTGAAGCAAATTTCGTAAAAGTACCGATGGCAGACGGAGGCGAAGGAACTGTTCAATCCCTTGTTGATGCCACTGGCGGGAAAATAATCACGAAAACAGTAACAGGGCCGCTCGGTACTCCGGTTGATGCCTTTTTTGGTATATCCGGCGACGAAAAGACCGCGGTCATAGAGATGGCCGCGGCCTCAGGACTCCATCTTGTACCTCCCGGAGAACGAAACCCGCTGGTTACTACCACTCGGGGAACAGGCGAATTGATTGCTGCGGCTCTGGATCATGGTGTTGAACATATCATCATTGGAATCGGCGGGAGTGCCACTAATGATGGAGGTGCCGGCATGGCAAGAGCCCTAGGGATCATGCTTCTGGATTCCGGTGGAAATGAAATTGGCGAGGGTGGAGGAGCTTTAGATTCTCTTGCCTCAGTTAACATGGATGGAATAGATAAACGGCTGGAAACAGTAATGATTGATGTTGCCTGCGATGTAGATAATCCGTTAACAGGCTTAAGAGGCGCCTCGCATATATTCGGACCGCAAAAAGGAGCAATCCCTGAAATGGTTGAAGTATTGGACAACAACCTCCGCCATTTCGCTGAAATTATCCTTACAGACCTTGGCAAGGATATCGAACATGTTTCCGGCGCCGGAGCAGCAGGGGGACTTGGTGGCGGGTTGATGGCATTCCTGTCAGCCGAGTTAAAAAGAGGAGTGGACATTGTACTTGAAGCTGCCAATCTAGAAACCCACTTACTAGATGCCGATTTTGTCATTACTGGTGAGGGCAAGATTGATGGACAGACAATTTTCGGGAAAACTCCTATTGGCGTTGCCAAGACAGCGAAACGACATAATGTACCTGTCATTGCCATCGCAGGGAATGTAGCCTCGGACAGTCAGGTTGTCCACGAGCATGGGATCGACGCTGTGTTCAGCATAGTACCAGGTGTCATTACTTTGGATGACGCATTTAAAAACGCTCACACATATGTCGAAAGAATTGCAGCAAATATTGCATCCGTAATCAAACTAAGCAAATAAACGATTAATAAAAAAACATGAAAAAACCGCGTGCAGCAAAATCAGCATCGCGGTTTTTATGTTTAAAAAGGTTGGTAATAGAATAAATATAATTAAAACTAATGTAAAAAATAAAAAAGCACCCTTAAGGTGGTTTTAGGTATTAGATATTTGTAATAAAGATATGTACATAGTAAAATGAAAGTTGGCAGTATTTAGGTAAAGTGTTACATGCATGAAGATTCTAACATAACAATAACACAAAATGAAGAGGCAGTCAAGTATAAGAGCTTTGAGTTTGGGAGTGATTTTTTGTGGAAGAAAAGCAGCTTAAAGATTTAGAAATGGAACAGGAACGTGTCGATTCAATCATTGAGGAAATTGATAAAAAAGCAGAAAAATGGAATGAAAGTTCAAGTGATGTAGGCTCAGATGCTCTTCAAATCAGAAAAACCTTCTGGGAGGATGTTACGGTTAACTTTGATGAAGCTGATGACGTAGCGGAAACCTTCACGAGCATCAAGCAGCAGGCCGCTCTTTTATCAGAACGTGAGCGAACACAATCACAAATGATCAAGCAGCTGCAAACATTATCCCGCCTAAGGTTTTCTCCTTACTTCGGCAGAGTGGATTTTAAAGAAGATGGGGAAAACGAAACTGATAGAATTTACTTAGGGATTGCAACTCTTATGGATGAAAAGGAAGAAAATTTCCTGATTTATGACTGGAGAGCGCCAATTTCGGGTCTTTATTACGACTACTCCCCCGGTCCGGCACAATATAAAACAGAAACAGATATAATTGAAGGATCAATGGAGATAAAACGCCAGTTCGTTATTAAAGGCGGCAAAATTAAAGCAATGTTTGAAACCGGGGTAACAATTGGTGATGAAATGCTTCAGGAAGTCCTGGGCAACAATGCCGATTCCCAGATGAAAACCATTGTGGCTACCATCCAGAAGGAACAAAACCAAATCATCCGCAATGACTCCAGCAGCCTTGTGGTCGTACAGGGTGTGGCCGGAAGCGGCAAAACTTCTGCAGCCATGCAGCGTGTCGCTTATTTACTATACAAGTACAGGAATATCATTACATCAGAAAATATCATGTTATTCTCACCAAATCCACTTTTCAATAGCTATGTTGCAACGGTTTTGCCCGAGCTTGGCGAGGAAAATATGCAGCAGGCCACCTTCCAGGAATATCTTTCAACTCGTTTTAGCTCAGACTATCAACTGGAAGATTCTTTTGAGCAGATGGAGTTTCTGCTTGAAGCAGAAAAAAATGAAAGTTATTTAGACAGGATTGAAAGCATCCGTTTTAAGGCGAGTTTGGAATTTAAAGAATTATTGGATCAGTACGCCGCGAAACTTGCCAGGGAGACTCTTGTTTTTAAGAGTTTAGGGTTAAATAAACGGTCGATCATATCAAAGAAGGACATAGCGGCTTACTATGACTCACTCGACAGCAATATTTCAATTCCAAATAGAGTTCAGCTTGTGAAGGAATGGCTGTTAAAGGAACTAAAGAAAAAAGCAAAAGCAGAATTGTCCCAGGAATGGGTTGAAAAAGAGATTCAATTCCTTGAAAAGGAAGATTATCTGGAGGCCTTCAAACAAAGTCAGCAAAAACAGGGAGGAGCTGATGATACCTTCCATGATTATGATCGTGAGCAGCAGTGGCTATCGGAAATGGTAGTTAAAAGACGTTTTAAGCCATTGTTCAATGCGGTTAGAAGATTAAAATTCATTAATATCAGAGCCGTTTACATGAATTTCTTCAAGGATGATCAGCTAAAAACTGACTCAATGCCTAAAAATTGGACTGTGTCTTGTGAACAAGCCATAAGTAACTTGGAAAACAGATATATAGCATATGAGGACGCGACTCCTTTTCTGTACCTTCAAGACTTGATTGAAGGAAGGAAATCGAATACTTCGATACGCCACGTATTCATTGATGAAGCCCAGGATTATACCCCTTTCCAATTTGCCTATATTAAAATGCTGTTTCCATACAGCAAGATGACTTTGCTAGGGGATATTAACCAGGCAATTTACTCGGGACCAACAGGCGCCCCCACTATTCTTGCGGAATCAGCCCTTGAATTTGGGGAAAAGGAACTTTACAGGCTTACGAAGACATACCGGTCAACGAAACAAATTGTAGAGTTTACCTGCCAATTGATCGAGGGAGGAGATTTGATTGAGCCTTTCAATCGAACAGGACCAAAGCCGGTTATCGTTCAAAGCCGTGAAGACAGCGATCATATTTTGATGACAAATGAAATTATTTCCGATTTGCAGAAAACAGGACATAAAAATATCGCGGTTATTTGCAAAACTGCCAGAGAAAGCAAAGCAGCTTTCGAGGAAGTCAAAAAAGCGTATAATGCGAGATTGATCGAAAAAGGGACATTGACGTTTGAAAATGGTGTCAATGTTGTACCGACATACCTGGCTAAAGGGATTGAATTCGACGCGGTGATCATTTACGATTCATCGTCCTACACAAGAGCTGAAGAAAGGAAATTGTTATATACCGCCTGCACAAGGGCAATGCATGAGCTGTATGTCCTTTCTAAAGGAAGGCTTAGTCCGCTTCTTGAACAGGTTGATGAACAACTATATAATCTCGTCTGACAGCAACAAGCCGCCAAAAATCAATGGCGGCTTGTTGTTTTACAGATTAAGCATTATCTGAGCCAGTCAAATAACGACTTCTCCTGTTTGCGAAGGCTTGGCTTTTCTCTGCCTGCTTCCTGCAGTGCTGAATTAACATCAATTAAGCCATTTCCATAGTTACTATCTTTCCCTTGCTCCCCCAGATCGATCGCGGAATTCTTTATGATCCTAATCACTTGAGAACTGCTTAAGTCAGGGTTGGCAGATTTAATTAAAGCAGCAAGGCCAGCGACATGCGGTGCGGCCATTGAGGTCCCGGAAAGGGCAGCATATTGCTGGTTAAAATACGTGCTGGGAATATACACACCCGGAGCGGCAATATCAATATAATCCCCGAAGTTTGAAAAGCTTGCTCTGTTCCCATTATAGTCTACTGCAGAAACACTCAATACTTCAGGATATGCAGAAGGGTAGGTCGGCTGGTCTGAACCATCATTGCCAGCTGCAGAAACCATGACCACATTTTTCTTATAGGCATAACGTACAGATTCTTCGAGAACCCTTGAAGGCTGGTAATTGCCAAGGCTAAGATTGATGACATCGGCACCATGGTCGACCGCCCAGACGATCCCTTTTGCGATATCGAAGGTTGTGCCATAGCCTTTTGCGCCCATTGCTTTTATCGGCATGATTTTGCTGAACCATGTCATGCCCGCCACACCTTCGTTATTGTCCGTTTCCGAAGCAATGATTCCCGCTACATGGGTTCCATGCCCGTTGTCATCATCCGGTTCAGATTTTTCATCAATCACGTTATAGCCTTTAACAAGGCGGTTCCTTAAATCGGGATGGTCCAAATCAACACCTGTATCGACAATCGCTATTTCAATATCTTCATTTCCGCGGGTTACCTTCCATCCTTGCTCAGTACCTATGACTGGCAAATTCCATTGATAATTTTCCTGGTAGAGCAGGTCATTGGGACCGTTCACTTCATTTTGCATCAAGATAAAATTGGGTTCAGCATATTCTATATTTTTTCTCTGATTAAAGTAATCGATCATTTCCGGCGTTTCCATCACCGTTGACCTGAAAATATAAATTGAGTTTAGATGCTTGATGACCCAGCCTTTAATATCGCGTGTAATTTGGTCTAATTCCTCAACACTGGGTTCGTTAACAAAGTCAACTGTGGCTTCATGGTCATAATAATGGCTTGTATCCTTTTTATTATGAAAAATTAGTGTGACTTCTTCTTGAGTGTCAAGTTGATGCTTGATTTCCTCACCTATCTTCACGTTATTAACCTTTGCCATAGACCGTGTCAACATACTTTGCTGTCCCGAGGAATGGGTTCGTGCTCCATGTCCTGTTTGATCATCATCACTCCTGAACACCCCGCCTGCAGTAAGGGCGAGAAGAAGGATGAATGACGATCCAAGAATGAACACCTTCGCTCTTCTCATAAATAAAAGGCCTCCGTAAAATGTATTTGTTCTTATGTTGCAGTACAATTGAAAAATTAACGGCGGAAATCTCTGGGAGTTTAAATGGCCGGTGAAAGTGGAAGGGTGAAAGAGGTTTACTTCTCTATGGAATCGAATTTAACAGCAAAAAAATGACATGAAAGCTTCACATAAGTCCCCAAATAACCGATTTTTTATGACAAAATTCCAATTAATTCTTGAAATCCGTTTGCCAAATCCCAATTAATCGCTACAATTAAGCATAGACGCCATTCTTATGGTAAAATAACTAAGAGAACAATTGTTCTGATTCTGAAAAAGGAGATAAGAACCTTACTACTTTTTCAATGGCTCTTTTCGTAAACGTGTTGTTTTACAAGCTAAAGAAAACGGGTTTATGGGTTTGTATGAGTCTAATGTCTTTCTTCATTTTAGAAACCAAGAATACAGTTTCGAAGCTAAAATACGCGCTGGAATAGACATTTTCTACGAAAAGCAACTATCAATACGAAAAAGCCTTATAAAAAAAGACGAATACTTAACGAATTCATTGACACTATACATAAAAACCGTCAATGTTGATTGCTAGAAATGAAAGGGGTATGTTTGTGGCAAGAAATCAGCAAGCTTTTGATTATAATGATGATGCCATACAGGTGCTTGAAGGCCTTGAAGCGGTACGCAAAAGGCCGGGTATGTATATCGGCAGCACGGATACACGGGGACTTCATCACCTCGTTTACGAAATCGTTGATAACTCTGTAGACGAAGCACTTGGCGGCTACGGTAATCAAATCATCGTCAAAATCCATAAAGATAATTCCATCAGTGTCCAGGATAAAGGCCGAGGCATGCCAACGGGGATGCATAAGCTAGGCAAACCAACTCCAGAGGTCATCCTTACTGTCCTGCACGCAGGCGGAAAGTTTGGTCAGGGTGGATATAAAACGAGCGGCGGCCTTCATGGTGTAGGTGCATCCGTTGTAAATGCATTATCAGAATGGCTGGTTGTAACCATCAAGCGTGATGGTTTCATCTATGAGCAGCGTTTTGAAAATGGCGGAAAACCAGTGACAACCCTTGAAAAGATCGGAAAAACCAACCAATCAGGAACGACAATCCACTTTAAGCCTGACCCGGAAATTTTCTCTACGTTAACTTATAACTATGATACCCTCTCTGAACGTCTTAGAGAGTCTGCCTTTTTGTTAAAAGGACTTAAAATAGAGTTAATCGATGAGCGTAATGATGCTAAGGATGTTTTTCATTATGAGACTGGAATACAGGCATTCGTAGAATATTTGAACGAAGAAAAAGATGTGATGCATCCAGTTGTCAGTTTTGAAGGTGAGTACAGCAAAATAGAAGTTGAGTTTGCCTTCCAATTTAACGATGGGTACTCTGAGAATGTGCTCTCATTCGTCAACAATGTCCGGACAAAAGATGGCGGTACACATGAAGCAGGTGCCAAAACGGCGATGACGAGGGTATTCAATGAGTATGCCCGCAAGGTTGGGTTGCTTAAGGAGAAGGACAAGAACCTTGAAGGCGCTGACATTCGGGAAGGGTTGGCGGGCATTGTTTCCGTGCGCATTCCTGAAGAGCTGCTGCAATTTGAAGGCCAGACAAAGGGGAAACTGGGGACAAGTGAAGCCAGATCCGCGGTTGATTCTGTCGTTTCTGAACACTTATCATATTTCCTTGAGGAAAATCCTGATTTCAGTACATTACTGATTCGAAAGTCCATCAAAGCTTATCAGGCGCGTGAAGCTGCCCGAAAAGCGCGCGAGGATGCAAGAAGCGGGAAGAAGAGAAAGAGATCAGATGCGGTGTTGTCTGGCAAACTGACGCCAGCACAATCCAAGAACCCTGCGAAAAATGAACTTTACCTGGTAGAGGGTGATTCCGCTGGTGGTTCTGCCAAACAAGGCCGCGACAGGAAATTCCAGGCTGTGCTTCCATTGCGGGGTAAAGTAATTAATACCGAAAAAGCAAAACTTCAGGACATCTTCAAAAATGAAGAAATCAATACGATTATCCATGCCATTGGTGCCGGAGTAGGTTCTGACTTCAATGTAGAAGACATCAACTATGACAAAATAGTCATCATGACGGATGCCGATACCGACGGTGCCCATATCCAGGTGCTGTTGCTGACATTCTTTTACCGATATATGAAGCCGCTGATTGAAGCCGGTAAGGTATTCATTGCCCTGCCGCCGCTATATAAAGTCAGCAAGGGAACAGGCAAAAAAGAAGTCATCGAATATGCCTGGAGCGACGAAGAGCTGAAGGACGCGATGAAGAAGGTCGGTAAAGGCTATATTATCCAGCGTTATAAGGGTCTCGGGGAAATGAACGCCGATCAGCTCTGGGAAACCACGATGGATCCTGAGACAAGGACATTGATCCGGGTTAGAATTGACGATGCAGCTAGAGCGGAGCGAAGAGTGACAACCCTTATGGGGGATAAGGTGGAACCACGCAGGAAGTGGATAGAATCCAATGTAGCGTTCGGCCTGGAGGAAGATGGAAACATCCTTGAAAATGAAAATATCTCAGTTACAGAGGAGGTTGCTGGCGAATGAGTTCAGTTGAAAAATTTCGTGACCTCCCATTAGAAGATGTATTAGGCGACCGTTTCGGCCGTTATAGTAAATATATTATCCAGGAACGTGCACTTCCTGATGCGAGGGACGGGCTCAAACCTGTTCAACGCAGGATTTTGTATGCTATGCACGTGGAAGGAAACACAAGTGAGAAAGGCTTCCGGAAATCAGCCAAGACAGTCGGTAACGTAATTGGTAACTACCATCCGCACGGTGATTCCTCTGTATATGAAGCCATGGTCCGTATGAGCCAGGATTGGAAAGTGCGGAACTATCTTGTCGAAATGCATGGTAACAACGGAAGCATAGACGGTGACCCTCCAGCTGCGATGCGTTATACAGAAGCAAGATTGTCTGCCATTGCGGGTGAACTGTTAAGGGATATCGAGAAAAGAACAGTCGAATTCATCCCGAACTTTGATGACACATCAAGTGAGCCTACGGTACTCCCTGCGATGTTCCCAAACTTGCTAGTCAATGGTTCTACCGGGATATCCGCCGGTTATGCGACAGATATTCCTCCTCATAACCTGGCGGAAGTGATTGATGGGGTCATCATGAGGATGGACAATCCTGCGTGCACTGTGGAAGATTTGATGAAAGTCATTAAAGCTCCGGATTTCCCCACAGGAGGAATCATCCAGGGTGTTGAGGGAATCACTAAAGCCTATAAAACCGGTAAAGGAAAGGTCATCGTTCGCGGTAAAGCCGAAATCGAAGACATCCGCGGCGGCAAACAGCAGATTGTCATCACAGAAATCCCTTATGAAATCAATAAAGCCAATCTAGTCAAACGGATTGATGAATTCCGGCTTGACCGTAAAGTGGAAGGCATTTCGGAAGTGCGTGATGAAACCGACCGCACAGGGCTCCGTGTCGTAATTGAGCTGAAAAAAGAAGCTGATGCAAATGGTGTTTTGAATTACCTGTATAAGAACAGCGATTTGCAGATTACCTATAATTTCAATATGGTTGCCATCAACAAGAAAAGACCTGTATTGATGGGACTTGCCGAATTGATTGATGCTTATATTGACCACCAGAAGGATGTTGTGACAAAGCGTTCCCAATATGACCTTCAAAAAGCTCGTGACCGAGAGCATATCGTTGAAGGGCTTATGAAAGCTTTATCTATCCTCGACCAGGTGATCGCAACAATCCGTGCTTCAAAGGATAAGCGTGACGCCAAAGATAATTTGATTAAGAAATTTGAATTCACTGAAGTACAGGCTGAAGCAATTGTATCCTTGCAATTATACCGCCTGACGAATACCGATATTACTGCCCTTCAAGCCGAGGCAGAGGAGCTTGCCAAGAAAGTAGAGGAGCTTACCGCGATACTCGGCAGTGAGAAAAAGCTATTATCTGTCATCAAAAAGGAACTGAAGGATGTCAAAAAGCGGTTCTCTGATGAGCGCAGAACAAAAATCGAGGAAGAGATTGAGGAAATCAAGATTAACCTTGAAGTACTGATTGCAAGCGAGGATGTCATCGTTACTGTGACGAAGGATGGATACGTTAAACGAACCAGCCAAAGATCATATGCCGCCTCCAATGGGCAGGATTTTGCGATGAAGGACACGGATAGGCTTTTATCACAGTTGAATATGAATACAAAGGATGTCCTGCTGTTGTTCACAAATAAAGGCAGCTACCTATACTTGCCTGTCCATGAACTTCCTGACATCCGCTGGAAAGACCTTGGCCAGCATGTTGCAAACCTTGTGCCGTTAGACCGGGATGAAGAAATCATAAAGGCTGTCCCTGTCACGGATTTCGAACAGAATTCTTTCTTTGTATTTGTGACCAGGAATGGCATGGTAAAGAAATCTGAATTAAACCTTTATAAAGCCCAGCGTTACTCCAAGCCGCTAACCGCAATCAATGTAAAAGGTGACGACCGTGTCATCGATGTACATGTAACCAATGGTGAGAAGGATTTATTCCTTGCATCACATCTCGGTTATGGTCTGTGGTTCAGCGAAGAAGAAATTAGTCCAATTGGAGTCAGGGCAGCTGGAGTAAAGGGGATGAACCTGAAGGATGGGGATTATGTTGTCGGCGGGAAAACTATTGACAACAATCGCAGCCATTCCATCGTCATAGCTACGCAGCGTGGTGCCGTTAAAAAAATGAAGATGTCTGAGTTCGAGAAGACTTCCAGGGCTAAACGCGGTGTTGTCATGCTGCGTGAATTGAAAGCAAACCCTCACCGTATTATTGGTGTGGAGGCAGTCCAGGACGATGAAGAATTATTCTTCCAGTCAGAAAAACAGCAAATTGTTTCAGTGAAAGCTACAGAATTAAGGTTCAGCGATCGATATACAAATGGATCCTTCCTTGTGGATGATAGTGAAACTGGAAAGCTTACAGGTATCTGGAAAAGTGAGAATGAACAAGCAAAAGGCTCGCAATAATACCAGTTCCAACAAAAAACACAGTGTATTTGCTGTGTTTTTTGTTTTTAATCCAAAAATCAGGGTAATAGGTAGGTAGCTTCCTGTCTTTCGGAGGCAAATCTGATAATGGGAGTGAAGTACCATTGTAAAGCGATTACAATTTTGGTACATTAAAAACTATACTAAAATATCTTTGTCTAATACATAATAAAGGAGTTTTTTATGGAGATTTTCAACAACATTATATCCGAATTAAACAATTATATGTGGAGCTATGTATTAATTGCTGTACTGGTTGTATTGGGTACATATTTTACGTTCAGAACCAGATTTGTTCAATTCAAATACTTCCCTGAAATGATCAAGGTACTTAAAGATCCAGCCACTGTATCTTCTGAAGGGAAACGGGGCAGGTCATCATTTCAGGCATTTACAGTCAGCTTAGCTTCAAGGGTTGGTACAGGGAACCTGGCTGGAGTTGCGACAGCCATCTCTGCCGGAGGGCCAGGAGCCGTCTTTTGGATGTGGATCATTGCGTTAATAGGAGCAGCATCAAGCTTTATCGAAAGTACTCTAGCCCAAATTTATAAGGTTAAAGATAAAGACGAGGCAGAATATCGCGGCGGTCCAGCTTATTATATGGAACGCGGGTTAAATAAGAGATGGCTGGGTATCTTATTTGCTATAATTATTGTCTTTACTTTTGGCTTGGTGTTTAGTTCTGTACAATCCAACACCATTTCCCTTGCCTTTGACCAGGCGTTTGGATTCGATCGCTTTTGGATGGGAGTCATTTTGGCTGTTATGACTGCGGCGGTCATTTTTGGCGGAATTAAAAGGATCGCTTTTGTCTCTCAAATTATCGTGCCAATCATGGCAGTGTTATATTTAATCCTTGCATTGATCATTGTGATCATGAATTTCACAGAAATCCCTGCAATGCTCTCACTGATCGTCAAGAACGCATTCGGCCTGCAGGAAGTAGTAGGCGGTGGAATGGGAGCAGCGGTTATGATGGGAATCAAGAGAGGACTATTCTCCAACGAGGCCGGGATGGGAAGTGCACCAAATGCAGCTGCTACTGCGGCTGTAACCCATCCAGTAAAACAAGGCCTAATCCAAACATTAGGTGTATTTACGGATACTTTACTGATTTGTACGGCAACAGCCTTTATCATCATTATGTCGGGCGAATATACGAACCCTGATTTGGATGGAATACAGTTAACTCAAGCAGCTCTGACAGCTCATGTCGGTTCATGGGCACCAGCGTTCGTCGGCGGAGCTATTTTCCTTTTTGCATTCACCTCCATTATTGGAAATTACTATTATGGTGAAACGAATATTGAATTCATCAAGAAAAGCCCTACTGCTCTCTTTATTTACCGTCTTGCTGTTATAGGAATGGTTTTGTTCGGTTCAATTGCCGAGCTAGCCATCGTCTGGAATTTGGCAGATCTCTTCATGGGTATCATGGCATTGATCAATCTTATAGCCATAACCTTGCTAGCGAAGATTGCTATGGCAGCATTAAAGGATTACAGGGAACAGCGAAAACAAGGAAAAGATCCAGTTTTCTATGCTGATTCAATTGATGGTTTGACAGGAATAGAGTCCTGGGATTATCAAAAGGCTGTAGAGTCCAAAAATAAGTAATAGTAACTAACCCTTCTGATTCGGTCAGAGGGGTTTTTTATGCATTTTTTTACCATTTCTGGAGAAGATAACTTCAACGGGGTGATTTAAAATGAAAAGGGAACTATTAATCACGTTTGGCGCATTCTTTTTTATGTCGTTAACCGCCTTCACCGGCGTATACGCAGGGGAATCCAGTGAGAAAACGGTGACAATATCAGAGGGAAAAGTGGATGTTACGGGCGATGGGAAGAAAGATTTGATTTATGTGAAAGGCGTGCCTTATGAAGAAGGGGCTCAATATCTCAATAATATTTTCCTGAAAATCAGAGCCTCCAATGGAGAAATCTATAAGATCGATCTAGAGGGTGGCTACGATCCTGCTGCTATATATAAAGATTTGAATCACGATTCTGTAAAAGACATATTTATCAGTGTTCCTACGGGAGGAAGCGGAGGTCTTTCGAATTATTACTTATATAGTTTAAGGGATTTCCAAGTTACCAATCTCACTGTGCCAGAACCTTTGGCAGTCAGCAGTCAATTTGAGGATGGATACAAGGCTTCCATTACGATTGAGGAAACAGGCCAGTCGTACAGCTTTGACTTAAGCGACAGGAAAGATGATTATGAAAGGCTCGGGCTATATCAGGATGGAAAATTAAATGAACCGGCAGAACTAATGGTTCTTCCATTCGGATTATTAGAGACAGAGAAGGTCAAAAATGGCCTTTACGGATTAAAAGGGAGCCAGCGGATAAATGGAGCGTATAATGCTTATGGAATCGCCAATCTTGAATCTTCCTGGTTATATGAAAACGGAAAATGGGAATTATTAAGTGCTGAAGTCAAACCCCTGAAAGCTCAATAAAATAGGCGATTGTCACGTAATTCCCACAACTGGCATAAGCTATCGGAAAAGGATTCTTTTATCAGGAAGGAGCCTTCTGACGTGAGCAAATTCAAGCCAGAACGACTGAAAGTTACCTTTATTCCACCAGCAACTGCTTTTGTGCCTATAGACAGCAGGAAATATACTTTTACTCATTCTGACCTTACTGGAGAATTATTTCTTGCCATCGGGAATGTCTATGACTACCAGGCCATCAATTATGAAATGCGCGATGAAGTACTGGCCGACTGGGTGACACTCAACGGTGAATACTTACTGTATGGAAAGGTTTATATCAGCAACGGCGAATACGATTTGAATATGTCCAGAATCCGATACATGATTTTCAAGAAAGAATTGGATTTAGCATTGACTGCGATGATTTATGGAGATAGAAGCTTTTTCACATATTATCCATGGCTGCTTGATGCGCCAATTTACGTACAGTTTTCATCGATCTATCCAGAATTTAATCAAATCCGCTGCTATGGTACGCCTAGAACGTATCTTAACAAAGCGAATAAAGAAAGAACACCAGAAGCACAGGCATGAGACCTGTGCTTTTTTAAATACAGCATGCATGAACCGGAAAAGAAGGTACATAATAATATTATGTAAACTAAGGGAAATTGTTAAAGAGGATAGAGACAGATAACAGTATGATTAATACCATAAATAAAGCGAATGGAAAACTTCTGGCGCGAAACGAGATATAAGAAGTTTTTTCTAATAAGACCCAGATGCAAACTGGAATGAACTGAAGCAATAGACTTGAACTAACCAAAAAAAATTTAATTAAATTAGAAGTCATTATTTTAAGCAGAAACAAATTAATATCATGAGAATCCAGGTGAATTTTCGATTGCGTCTCACTAGTTTAAGTATACTTAGTTAGTGAGACAATACTATAATGATTTTATGCAACTTCCTAGAATTTATGTTATGTAAACTAGGAAAAAGGTTTTTTATAGAAAGGGCTCAGCTTACCTTCCTCCCGTCTTTTACATTGCAAATAACGATCATATTATTAGTTAGGCTCATGAACGTTAAGCCACCTGCACTCATCTACAAGTGATGGCTTAACGTTGTTTGGCTTTAATGCTTGATTAGTTTGATTCCGGTCACTGGCCTATGAACTTTTTACTTAAAGTTATCTTTGCATGTCTATTTTAATTTTTTTCTCTGCCGTTTTTAGGTCGATTCCTTTTTACAGTTAGTATAAATGCGGCCCATTTCAATATAAATATAGCTGCAATAATAACAAGAAATGGCTTTTGTAACCAGTTATACTGCCCGAATCGAAAAAAGAACAGAAAGAAAGTGGTGTGCAATATAACCAACACGAACAGAGTGCCACTTTGTCTTTGAAGGTGCTCCCACCCTTTATCCCCTAATATCTTGACAGAGCGAGTATTTGATACCAGGCTAAGCAAAAGCAGATAGAACAAGCTGACAAACCCAATTAGATTGGCAAGTGTAAAGCCAGGATCAAAATCAAGCTGGCCTGTTACCTGATTAACCCCGATAATTAATCTAATTGGCTCCCAGTAAAACCACCCTTTGAAAAGGATATAAAGATGCAATAATACCATGATGGTGCACCAAATTCCCAGCTCTCTTCTCCAGGATAAAAAACGGAGAAAAACAGGATGAAATTTGCTTAGCGGACCCAGTATCATCGTAATAATCAGAAATAATAAGGCCACATCCGCAAATGCTCTGTTCAAGGAATGCATTGTATTCCAGCCAGATCGGCTATAATAAAATATTAAACTCAATAAAAATGCCAGAAATGAAACAAATAAATGTTTCTTTATGTTTCTCATCCCATTCCCCTTCTTAAAAATGTTTTCATTGTGCACAGGCTTGCAGGATGTTCGCGGGATAACTAAAAGACACGCATTTAATATAGTATAAGAGAAAAGCTGTTTTCTAATTCAGCTTTTCTCTTTTTGAATCATCAGCTTACTTATTTCAATTAAATTTCTTTTACCGGGTGGGAAATAAAATGATTATCTTTATCAACTTTTGTATAGGTTGACCTCCCTATGTATAGCGGAATTGAAAGCTTTTCGAAATCTGGCAATCCGTTAGCAAGAAATTTATCATCATCCCGGTAAAAACCCACGATGTTTGCCACAAACCAGTCATGGTCTCCGTATGTATTCCGATCGATAACTTCACACTCATACGCAATATAAGCATCATGCAGTATCGGTGAGTTTGTAGCTGACCCGTGGTCAAAACTGATGTTCGCTATATCAAATTTATTGATTTTCGAACCGGTATACACGCCTGCTTGCTGAATAAGATTTGAATATTCAAAAGGCACAAAATTAATGGCAAATTTCCCTGCTGATTTTACCAGTTGATAAGTATATCGCTCACGGCCAATAGCTGCTCCATAAATTGGCGGATCATATGATATATATGAATGCCAGCCAGCAGCCATTATATTATTTTCTTCCTTATGAGACACTGTAACCAGTGCGACCATTCCTGGATAACTATGCATGACAGTTTGATTGATTAATTGAATCATGTTTTGTGTTCCTCCTTTGATTTTATAGTGTTCCATTCTCTTAGAAGCATGGGCAACTGTCTATTTTTTTATATTTATGCCATCAAATTTTTAGTCACATATCCTATATTGAATAAAATATAGGAGGTTGCTCAATGAATTATCCTCAAACTTATTTTCACAGGCAAGATCATCAGAATGATGAAAGGATTATTCCGTTATTATTCCTTGCTGCTGCACCTGCATTTTATGGCGGGTATGGATTTGGCGCTCCGTGGTATGGTTATGGCCGACCTGGGTACTGGTACGGCCGCAGACCGTGGTACGGATTTGGCCGCCGTCCATGGTATGGTTTCGGTCGTCGCCGCTGGTATGGCAGGCCATGGTGGTAATTGCAAAATAAAAAGAGCTCCCTGTTCGACAGGGAGTTTCTCCCTTCTAATGAGGAAATTTATTCTATTATAGCAAAAAACTGAAATTTCGTATTGCGAAGTAAATTTAAAATCTTTAAAATATAACAGAATAACTAAACTTCATGATTAAGGGAGATCCTATGAACCGCAAAGTTTTTCTTTATGTAAAAGCATTTTCCGACCTTGGAACCTTTATGGATTTAATCGCAATCAATGTTTTGATGTATATGGCAACAGGAAGTCCTGCCTGGCTTGCTGCTACCATGGCATTCCGGACATTGGGCGGAGTTTTATCCAGCTTATTTTCAGGTGTTCTCGCAGATCGTTTTGACCGTAGGAAAATCATGATATGGACCGATGTTTTTAGGGCAATCATCATCCTGAGCTTGATCCCCTTTCCTGATCCAGTCATGATCCTGATCGTCTGCTTCTTGATAGGGTTGACGAGCAGCTTTTTTGCTGTCAGCTACAGTGCGGAAATACCGCAAATCTTTGGCCAGGATAAGGTATTAGAGACCAATGCTCTGATCTCGAGATTGACATCGATCAGCCTGGTTTTTGGGTTCATTGGTGCTGGAGTGATCACAGATTTTCTTGGTTACCAGGTTACCCTGATCATCGACGCTGCTACTTATCTAATATCTGCAGCAGTACTAATCAAAATTAAGTGGGAAACAACAAATCCAGTTCAATCAGGTTTGATAACGAATGGAGTTAAACAAAAAGTATCCCAAGTTGGTAAGGATTTAAAAGAGGTATATTCTTTCATCCTTTCTGTGCCGATGTTAATGTATGTCAATATCGTTTTCCTCGTGGGGTCATTTGCCGGCGCCTCTCACAATTTAGGTATTCCTTTGCTGGCAGACTCAATTGATACGAGCAAACAAAGCTTGATTTATGGACTGATCTGGGGTGTCTGGGGAGCTGGCTCTGTGTTTGCCACCCTTCTGCTGCCAAGATTGAAATTTCTGCAGGGTAACCACTTGTATCGTACATATTTTCTTGCAGCGATTATGATGTCAACTGGATTTATCATCTTTTTGTCAAACAAGAATGTTTGGGTTGTCCTGCTGTTTGCCTTCATTACCGGCATTTTTGATGCCTGCTTTACGACTCTGCACGCGACACTCCTCCAGAAAACGGATAATTACATAAGAGGAAGAATATTTGGAGTTGGCATGCTGTTAAAATCATTAGGGTTTGCACTTGGTTTTGTGATTGCCCCTCTTCTTCTCGAAACCCTCACCCTGGCTAAAATGGTCTGGGTTTTCCATGGAATCTTAATCACCACAAGCATATTAGTGATGATTTATTCAAGCGGAAAACAAAAGAAACTACGTGAGATCAAACAAAGTATATAGACCAGCGATCAAAAAGAATTCCCGGCATTGATTCCGGATTCTCTTTGGAAGTGCGAAATCAGATATAACAGTACAAGTAATGCAGAAAAAGCATGGTGATTAGCAATTAAATCATCATGCTTTTTAACTTCTGAATTTTATAATTTAAAGTCGTTATAATTGGAATTACATTTTGGGGAGTTTTCAAAGAAATACCGGATCTGATAAATAGTCGGAAAAATTCCGCTTAATAAGTAAATTGTATTGAAAATAGGCTAAATAGACGGAGAAATTCCGTCTATTTACTCGAAATACATTAAATTGGTGGATATTGCTTGGCATAACCGGAAATACTCCGCTTATTCAGCCAAAAACATGCTTCATTCTGAATATAACCGGAAAACCTCCGCTTATTTTACTTTCGCTGTTTTCTTATCTAAGGACCAGAACTTCTTTCTCCTGGTGCATCTATTTTACATTTGGAAATTTGCCATTCTTATCAAATTTAACGAAGTATGAACAAGCGTTTTGCATATAAACTTATACCATGAGAATATTCATTCTCACTTTACTAATTGATATGCAAATTAAAGTATTGATTATCAAATAAAATTGGTCATAAACGTTCTATACCAATAAAAAATAGCATGCTAAATCGTAAACGATTTAACTTGCTATTTGAATAGTATTTTCGCGTTTTGCACTCCAAAAGAGAACTCGTTACATTGATTTGCCGTGACTTCATTTTTAGCTTTTAGTTGTGGTCGTTCCCATAAATGTCAGGGTGAAATCCTCTATAAAGGCAGGGATATCGGCTTCCATGCCGATCCAATCTAAATTCTCTTCCGGCTCCGGCTCAGGTTTCGGCCTAAAATCAGCAATGCTTTTACCCCTTGCCCGTCCAAACAGTTCAATAGTGACCCGCCTTGGCAAATATTTTACCAGGTTCTTGTTAACAAGAGCGCTTAATGTGATGACATCATGAAGTGGTGCCCCGGTAATGCCAGGAACATTCTTTTTATAAGCTTCAAAGTAATAATCATAAACAGGTTTGATCAGATCCTTAAAAGGAGACTGGCTGTTTTGAGCAAGATAATCGATCACTGCAGGAGGAATGATTGCTTTATTGGTAATGTTCAGCGGATGCAAGAATACATTCCTTGCCTTTTCCAGCACTTGATTTGCAGCGATTGGATCAGCATAAAAGTTTGCCTCGGCTTCCGCTGTGACGTTACCTGGAACGAGGAAAGCTCCTCCCATGATATACACGGCATTGACCGTTTTAAAAGCTTCCGTGCCATAAAGTATGAAGGGTATGGCCAGTTCGGTCTGCCTTCCAACACCAACGATTACTAGATTATCGGAGTACTGATTCACAATATCAAGAATTTTATTAATATCATATACCTTAACTTCCCCAAGGTCCTCGGGCGGCCTGATGGGACCAAGCCCCTCTGGACCATGAATTTCAGGATAAAAAGTGGCTATCTCCCCTGATAAAGGACCAGAGGCACCTGCGATGATCGGTATATCCTCTCTTCCCCCCAGCTGCAATAAATAGGCTGTGTTGTTTATTGCCTGTTCTTTCGTGATATTTCCATATCCGGTTACAACACCAACAACATTTAATTCTGGGCGTAAAAGTGCGTACATCAGTGCAAGTGAGTCATCGACACCTGAATCGGTAAACAAAAGAATATTATACATATGCATCCCTCTCCCGTTTGGTCATAATCATATTATATGAAACCCTTGGGTCCATTCATTCAGTGATTTTCAGTATTTACCGATTGGCTAATAATATCTCTTTATTTCACACAAACTATATTGGCATGATCTTATTGATGGAGGTAACGAATTCGTGAAAAAGAAACAAGAAAATATGAAAGAACCGACCATTGCTCCCGGAATGGATGATCAAGAGGAACTGGATATGGACGCTTCAAAAGAGGAGAAAGAAAAAGGAGAGTTTACTAATGTATATTCACTTTCCCTTGACGAAGTTGATCCTAGTTAGCTTTTAGCTGAGGAAACGAAACAGAAAAAAGCTTGCCATAGTATGGATGGCAAGCTTTCATCTTTTACGATAATTCATGGAAAGTTATTTCTGGACGGCTTCCAATACGGATGTTGACCCCTGTTTGGCCAAGCCCTTCACTGATATAAAACGGCTTCCCTCCATGGTAATGCAGGCCTTTGACCATTTTCATACGGACTAGCTTGCCCATTTTGATCAGATGGTATGGTTTAGGCCAATGGATTTGACCGCCATGGAAATGGCCGGATAATAAATAATCAAAGTGGATTTCTTCCATCTCAAGTACGACATTAGGATCATGCGTCAAAACCAGGTTGTATCCTTCAGGCACATTGAGATATGCCTTATGAACATCACTATGATGAGTACTGTAATTATCAATACCTATGATATTCAAATTCTCCCCATTTACTTTAATGGTAATGTGCTCATTTTGTAGTGTCTGGCACCCATTATCCTCAAGTGTCCTTTTCAAAGCTTCAAAGTTCTTTCCCTTTAAAACATAATCGTGGTTGCCGAATACTGCATAAATACCATACTTGGGATTCAGCTTATTTAATACTTCTAGATAACCTCTAAGCTTTGGAATGCTCCTTTTACGGTCGAGAAAATCTCCCGTAAGGGCAATAAGATCCACAGGCTGTCCCGAAACTATATTATATAACTCATTTGGATTTACAGAGATATTTTCAAGATGCAGGTCAGATAGGTGGAGAATTTTCAAGTTGTTTGATGAAACTTCGATATTAGGTCTGGATACAGAAATCGTATTAATTTCAACCTTCTTGGTGTTTCTGTTTGCGAAGAAAAATACCACTCCAATTAAAGCTGAAAAAATCAAAAACAGGACCATAGTCTCCCCTCCCTCCTATCCAGTATAGTAAGGATGAGGAGAAAGGGCTAGAGGGAGTTGAAGGAAATACTATCTTTTATATTTTTCTAACAGCTTTTCTTTTGACATCATTAAGTATACCGGACATTGTATTCCTTTTTTGCCAGAAAGCGGATGTGAATTCGAAAGCAGCCAGATTGGAGTTTGCATTAATTGTTTAAACCTTGCATAAATTTTGCTATCCGGCTGAATACACTCAAAGCCGAGTGGCTTAAAACCTTTATTGATAAGGGTAATACCTATAATTCCTTTTATGTTTGAATTTTCCGGATGATTAAGGATGTAATCACTCAAAAGCGGCATAGATTCCATCACACCTCGAAAAACAAATCTTCCCCTAGAAACGTCATTTTTTATCCTGGCAACATCTTTAAAAATCCTGACATTATGTAAATGGATTTTAAGCAGAAGATCATTTTTGCGAATTTTTATTCCATCTGACAAAATAACTTCTTTTCCTTTGTATCGCGTTAGACGAACCCTGAACATGCCTTTATCTTTACTTTCAGGACATATATATTGCAGCCGGGTAAACCAGAAGTATAAAGGATCTATCCAGCTCCACATAGATATAAAAATTGATCTTACCATTTCTATCCTAGCTCCTTTCCATTCGTTCAATTATAGGTTGGTTAAATTGCCTATTTTTTAGAAATGGTAATGAAAGGATTAAACATTCTGGAATGGATTTGGAGATGGAAGCGAATAGTATGAAAAAAAGGGTTTTGAGAATAGATGACAAAAATTCTTATATTGCCGTTTTTACAAATGCCTTCGGGACATCACCAGGCAGCTGATACATTAAGTTACTGTTTCAAAGAAATAGATCGGACAATAGAGGTCAGGAAAATAGACATTTTCCATTATACCTCCCGTATAGCGGAAAGCATTTCTACCAATATTTATTTAAAGGCATTGAAACTAAGTCCTTCGTTTTATAGCTGGCTGTACCGCCAAAATGCATGTAAAAACTATGAGGAAGAGAAACGGTATTTATTATACGAATTTATGTTCTTGGGAAGTATGAAGAGGCTTATCAATGCGGAAGATCCCGATCTTATTATCTGCACACATTGCCTCCCTTCATATCTTTTAAATGTATTGAAGCAGCAGCATCATTTTCCTATACCAGTGATTAACGCTTATACGGATTTCTTTATCAACTCCGTTTGGGGACTAAGGAATATTGATTTGCATTTTGCTGGCAGTAACACAATTAAGCAATTTCTTGAACGAAACGGAGTCCCTCAAAGTAAGATTGTTGTTACAGGAATCCCTGTTCATCCGAAAATCACAGATAAAAAGAAAATAACGGAAAATAAAAACAAAAAACTTTTTAACGTGTTAGTGGCTGGGGGGAATTTGGGCGTAGGGCAAATTGGAAATATTGTTAAACAGCTGGGACATGCTCCTGAATTAAATTATTATGTGTTATGTGGAAAAAATAATAAGCTGTTCTGGAAAATAGAAAAGCTTCAAAATCCGCGCATCATCCCGGTCTCTTATATTGCAGATAGAGAGGAAATGAATGAATTATACGACCGGATTGATGCAGCCTTAACCAAGCCTGGGGGTATTACTGTCAGTGAATGCCTCCGCAAAGAAATTCCTTTGTTCTTGCTTGAATCACTTCCAGGTCCCGAGGAGCAAAACGAAAAGTTCCTGCTTGAGGAGAAACTCGCTATGAAAGCCCCTATTGCTGGTATTGAAGAGGCTGTATTGAGCTTCCTAACAAGTGAAAAGGACTTGAAAGAGTTCCACATACAGCTTTCAAGCTATTCAAGACGGATCGAGAATTTAGACGCAGTTCTGAAAAGATTTTTCTAAAGTGAAAAAGAATGCTTTCGAAGGCATTCTTTTTTTGTGGTACGAGTAAAACGATCGGCGAATCCTTTTAGAAAAGATAGGGCAGGAAACTCTCTGTTCTTTATTGAGAAGGTATGCTTAATGTACCGTTTTTATCTGCTTCTATTGCCAATCGAGAAGCAAAATCGTACAATCCAATTCGTGCGATTTATTTGAGAGGAGAAAAATAAGGATTGAAATTTAATGAAAATGAGAAGTTGAGCATCTATAGCGGGCTTGCTTCAACTGCAGCTACTAACATGGTTAACGGTTATATCCCTTTGTTTGCAATTGGAGTTCTGGGAGCAACCAACCAGCAAATCGGCTTGATTGTCTCCCTGCCTTCCATAATAGGCATGCTTGCATTGATTCCGGGAGCTATTTGGCTTAATCGAGTGCAGAGCAAAAAGAATTTTGCTGTAATTTCAACGTTGCTCACCCGTTTAATATTCAGCTTGATCCTATTCGTTCCCTTCCTTGGAAGTCCTTATGCAGCATGGGCACTGGTGATCCTGATTGCACTGCTAAACTTTCCTGGTGCCTTATCTGGTTTGTCATGGCAGTCAATGATTGGGGATTTGGTTCCTGAAAAACGCAGAGGGGAATTTTTTAGCTCCCGTAACCGATACAACACGATAGCAGCAATGGCTGTGACATTTGGTACTGGAGTATTCCTGCAGCAATTTGATAAAGATAACGCTTTTCCTTACCAATTATTATTCATTGCTGCATTTTTATTTGCAGTGTTTGAGATATATTATCTTTTTAAACACAAGGAACCTGAAAGGCCTATGAATGAAAAAGTTACAGACGAGAAAAGCAAGAAGCTTTCGCTCGCAGTATATAAGCATAAGCCGTTCTTAGCATTCGTTATTTCTGCCTTATTGTTCGGCTTTTCCGCGCAGATGGCCTGGTCCCTGTTCGGTATTTATCAGATCAAAGAGGCAAATGCCACTGCATTGTGGCTGAGCCTGTTTTCTGTCACAAACCAGCTGGCGCAAATCATCACTATAAAATGGTGGGCGAATGCTGCAGACCGCCGGGGAAACAGCTTCGTTTTATTTATTGCAGCAGCCGGTATGGCAACTGCTCCTGCTTTGACGATGCTTTCAACAAATCTCGTCTACCTGACAATGATTAATCTGTGGATTGGCTTGTTTGTTTCTGGAACCAATCTGCTGTTGTTCAACCAGCTCCTTAAAGCTTCTCCAGAGACAGACCGAACGAATTATATTGCCAATTATAACTTCCTGCTTTCGATCGTCGGGTTTATTGCCCCGCAGATGGGTGTCCTGCTCCTTAATGGTTTTGGAATGAATGCGGCGATGAATCTGATATCACTGTTCCGGGTGATTGCCGCCTTCTCCTTCCTGTTTGTAGCTTTAAAATTCGAACGTAAAGTGATAGCAGAATCTATATAAAGTTAGTCTTTCTAAAGCAGAAACAGGTCCTTACTGTTTCTGCTTCTTTCATAGATCAGCAGGGGTTAACCTTAAATTCTATTGGAATTCATTCTTTTTCTGGCAAAAAATTGTCTGTCGTCCTTCCTGTTCATCTTCCTCAAAAAAGAGAATCTTCCAATCTCCTAATTCTTTCAGCAGCTCATTCGATTCCAGCTTGTATTGACTCGAAATATGCCCGTTATTTGCAGTTTTATGTTTGTAAAACGTTTCGAAGAATAAATATCCATTATCCTTGATAACTTGTTTTAGTAGTGGAAATACAGAACGGTCCAGATAATAGGTCATTACCGCTAAATCATGCTTATGGTCTTTTAAAAAGGATCTTTCTTTTGTGAGATCAGTTACTTTAGCCGTAATATTCAACCCTCGTCTGGCTGCTTCCGCTTGTACATAGTTTATAGCGACGTCGGAAATATCAACTGCAGTCATGTCATAGCCTAGTTCTGACAGATAAATGCTATTGCCTCCCAGTCCTGAGGCAAAGTCTATTGCTGTCCCGCCTTTCAAATAAGCAGCCATCCTTAGCAGCCTTCTATTTGGTTCCGGAGGCTTCCCGTCTATTAACCTATCCATGTATTTTCGATTCCATTTACCTTGAGCATCCACTCTATATCACTGCCTTCAAAAGAAAAGTTAACTAAAATATAACATAGATATACCTCACTCTCATTTACAACATATGTTTTTAAAATATTCAGAAAACATATTGTCTTTTCAAGCGAAAATAGTCATACTTTAAGTGTAACAAAATATTTATAATTATCAGTTATTTTAGTAAGCGCTTTCATTTATTATTATTTTTTATTAGGAGGAGATGAAATGTCACTCACGCGCAAAATCCTTTATGGTATGGGATTGGGTATTATTGTCGGTCTTATTTTTAACTTGGCGTTGCCTGAAGTGTTCGAAACAGTCAATAGTTATGTATTTGTCCCTCTTGGAAAAATCTTTGTCAATTTGATTAAAATGCTTGTCGTCCCTATTGTCATCGTTTCTCTTATACTAGGAACTGCGGGAATTAGTGATCCTAAGAAGCTCGGCAGGATCGGCGGCAAGACGATTTCTTTTTTCCTGATTACTACCGCAATTGCATTAGTTCTGGCGATTGGAATGGCACTTCTGGTTCAACCAGGTTCAGGCAGCTTCCAATTGGAGGGCGCAAGCTTTGAAGCTGCTGAGGCACCGCCGGTTATTGAAACATTATTGAATATTATTCCTGCCAATCCTCTTGGGGCCATGGTCGAGGGTTCAATGCTCCAGGTGATTGCATTTTCAATTATCATTGGCTTTGGTATAGCAAGAGTCGGTGAAAAAGCAGCTGGATTGATTAAACTGGTCGAACAGGCCAATGAAGTACTAATGTATTTAGTTCAGGCAATCATGAAGTTCGCTCCATACGGCGCTTTCGGTTTGATTGCAACGGCAATCGGCAGCCAGGGACTGGAAGCAATCGCAGCAATGGGTAAATATATGTTCGTGGTTCTTTTCGTCCTGCTGCTTCACCTTGTTATCACCTATGGGTCAGCGGTATCTTTGCTCGGAAAACTGAATCCAATTAAATTCATCAAAGAATTCTCACCAGCTATGATTGTAGCATTCAGTACTTCTAGCAGTGCTGCTACCCTTCCTATTTCGATGAAAACACTGCAAAATAATCTCAAAGTTTCCAAAAGTGTCAGTGGTTTCGTGCAGCCGCTGGGAGCCACGATCAATATGGATGGAACAGCCATCATGCAAGGGGTTGCCACCATCTTCATTGCTCAGGTTTATGGAGCCGAACTGGGACTGGGACAATTATTGACCGTCATATTGACTGCGACACTGGCAAGTATCGGAACAGCAGGCGTCCCTGGAGTGGGATTAATCATGCTGTCTATGGTATTAACTTCAGTAGGCTTGCCTGTTGAAGCTATAGCTTTAGTGCTGGGGGTTGACCGTCTCCTTGACATGTGCAGAACTGCTGTGAACATTACCGGTGATGCTGCCTGCGCCGTCTATGTTGCCCGCTCTGAAGGGGAAACTTTAGAAGAGGTTGAAATAGACGAAAATGTTACTGCATAAGTTAATTTTCTTTCTTATATGCTGAAAATAAAAACAGCTGCTCTTTTTCGGAGCAGCTGTTATTTATTCACAGTGAGTAAAACCCATTAGTCAATTCCATGCTTTTCACAGTATTGGTCGATTAGTCGCTCAGTAAGACTGGGATCAGGAGCTTCGCCTTGGAAGGAAAATCTCAACTCTTCGATGAATTCCCCTTTATGATATACATGGATTGCTCCATCCTGGTTAATCACACTGTATTCCGGTTCGAAAATATAACCGCTGCGTTCTACTGCACCCATGTGTTCCATCCTCCTTACAATTTGCAAAACCATGCCTATTTAATAAACAGCTTCACTTTCTTTAGCGCATTCTTGGTATTAGGATACCGGAATGGAAGATCGAAGCGAGTGGTTTGCTTCAATATGCTTTTTTCATGTGAAAATACATCGAAGCTGCCCTGCCCGTGATAAGCACCGATACCGCTTTCACCTACACCGCCAAATGGCAGGTACGGTGAGCTTAAGTGGTAGACGGTATCATTGATGCATCCACCGCCAAAGGATATATGTTCAAGAATCATTTTCTGGACCTGTTCACTTTCAGAGAAGATATAGAGTGCAAGCGGCTTTGGCCGAGCATTGATTCTCGTTATCATATCAGACAAATCATCGTATTCGAGGACAGGCAGAATCGGACCGAAAATTTCGTCCTCCATCACTTCATCTTCCCAGTTGATATTGGTTAGAACGGTAGGCTCTATTGAAAGCTTTTCTTCATTTGTTCTTCCGCCAAAGAATGTGTCACCATTATCGAGGAAACCCGTTAGTCTGTTAAAATGCCGCTCACTTACAATTTTCGTAAAGTTTCCGCTTGAAATCGCATCCAATGAGTATAATTCCTCTACTGATTCTTTTAACAGCTTTAAAAATTCATCTTTTACACTTCTATGGATATAAAGATAGTCCGGAGCAACACAGGTTTGTCCTGCATTCATGAACTTGCCCCATGCAACTCTCTTTGCTGCAAACTTTAAATGGGCATCATGGTGTACAATGCATGGACTTTTACCTCCTAATTCAAGGGTAACGGGAGTAAGTTTCTTAGCTGCCGCTTCCATTATGATCTTTCCCACCGGAACACTTCCTGTAAAGAAGATATAATCCAGTTTCTCTCTTAAAAGTCCCTGGCTGGTTTCCACTCCGCCTTCAACAACAGCCAGATATTCCTCAGGAAAATTATCATGAATGAGCTTCGCGAGGACCCCGGAGGTACGGGGAGTAAGCTCTGAAGGCTTTAAGATGGCACAGTTTCCGGCAGCGATAGCTCCAATTAAAGGGGCTACCGCCAGTTGGAAAGGATAGTTCCATGGAGCAATGACAAGAGCTACTCCATACGGTTCGGGATATATATAGCTTTTAGACCCTAACAAAGTCAGAGTAGATTTTACTTTTCTTGGCTTTGCCCATTTGCGGACATGCTTTATGGTAAACCGCAACTCCTCAAGTACTATTCCAATTTCGGTTAGGTATGAATCAAACTCAGTCTTATTCAAGTCCGCCTTTAAGGCATCCATCAGTTCCTGTTCATGGGATTTGATCAAGCTTCTTAATAATCTCAGAGCCTCAAGCCTGAATGGAATTTCCTTTGTTTTTCCACTGAAAAAAAACTGTCTTTGTTTCTCTATTAGTCCACTGTAATTCTCCATCCTGTCCCCTCCAATAAGAATAAAAAGTTTCTCTTTATTTTCCCCATTTCATATAATCCATACCTAATTGGATTTAATAGTTCAATTCATACCTTTTACAATAGTAAATAAAGGGTAGATTATATACATGTGCGTTATACAAACCTTAATGTGAACCAGAGTTTTATTTTGTATGACCTAAGAATTTTCAAGGAGGTTATCTGATGAAAGTACTTGTCGTAGGTGCAAATGGACAGATTGGCAAACAACTCGTTGATCTGCTTAAAGAAAGCAGCGAACATGATGTAAGAGCGATGCTGAGAAAACCGGAACAAACTCCGGAGTTTGAAGAAAAAGGTGTTGAAACTGTAATCGCCAGCCTTGAAGGTACCGTTGAAGACATCGCATCTGCAGCAAAAGGCTGCGATGCCATTGTGTTCGCAGCAGGTTCAGGAGGACATACAGGTTTGGATAAAACTCTGTTAGTGGATCTTGACGGCGCTGTGAAAACGGTGGAGGCTGCAGAACAGGCTGGGATTGACCGGTTCATAATGGTCAGTGCCCTGCAAGCACACAAAAGAGAGAATTGGTCTGAAGCCATTAAGCCTTATTATGTAGCAAAACACTATGCGGATCGCGCTTTATTGCAGAGCAGCCTTAATTATACAATCATCAGGCCTGGCGGGTTACTGAACGAAGCAGGTACGGGTAAAATTGAGGTTGCTGAGAACCTGAAAACGGGCTCGATTCCAAGAGTTGATGTAGCAAAAACCGTATTGGCATGCTTAAAAGCGAAAAATACATTCAAGAAATCTTTTGATTTAATTTCTGGAGAAACTGATATTGTTGATGCTCTTAAAAACATTTAATCAGCATCAAAAAGAGAGTTTGCCATGCTGGTAAACTCTCCTTTTTCTTATTCTGCTTCTTCTGATGTGAAATGGTTAGTTTTATCACTCATTTGGAAGGTTATTGCTGGCAGCTGAATATTTTTATCGACAAAAATCGCTGCTACCATATGTCTCAATTTACTTTCGATCTTCTCTTTAATTTCAAAGTTAACGACCGGAATTTCGATCAGGAACTCCATTGCCTTGCTGTGGAAATCAATAAAACGGATATCAGGTTCCGGAGAATCAAGGATTCCTTCCTCATTTTCCTTAATTTCGTGTACCGCTTGTTCAAGCAGTGCCTGCACCATATGGGTATCTGTTCCAAAAGCGACACTCACCTTTACCTGAGCCATCATTCTTGCGCTGGTTCGGTTCTTGACGATCTGTTCGATAAAATACTGGTTAGGAACAATCAAAGTCCCTTCCTTTGCAGTACGGATAATTGTAGATCTTAAGCGGATATTTTCTACCCGTCCGACCTTATCATTGATCTCAATGATTTCCCCTACCTCGATTGGTCTTTCAAACAAAATAATGATACCCGATACAAAGTTACCAGCAACATTCCTCATGCCAAAACCAATACCAATGCCAAGAACTCCAAAAACGGCTCCTATCGCAGTCAGGTTGATCCCGACACTGGTCAGACTTACAGCCAGTGCGGCAAACATAACAGTATAGTATATGATTTGGTTGAAAGTGTAGCCCAATCCTCTATCCACTCCGTAGTAATCGTAGATCGAGGATAAAATATACTTATTGAAAAGCTTAACTAGCCTGTGTGCCAGCGAAACGATCAGGAAGGCTATGACAATCAGCAAGATTGTCACCTTTACTTCCCCATGGGTATATAGCGGTTCAAATAACCATTCATTCTCTGAGAAGGTTAATAGGAGTAAAATGATAATCCCATAAAAAGTTACCCAGTCCGCAAGCGAATCGATTATCGGCAGAGATCTTTGGAAGAATCTCGAATCTTGTGCAGCCGAAACCTTAGCAACCCTTTTTATTAGCCAATTTCCTACTATAATGATCACTAAAAATACAGCAAGTCTGATAATATCGCCGCGAGAAATGTCCCTAATAAAAGTATCTACCATGTGTCCCACCTGCAATTCCAATATATCAGTCTATTCCTGTAAAACAAGCGGATTAAACTTAACGGGTTTAAAAGCACTACAGTTGGACAACGATAAACGAAATTTGTAACAAAAATTCCGTATAAAAAGAGACTGCGTATGCAGTCTTTACAGTTTAATCCGCTAGGTTCAAAGCGGTATCAGCAGTATCCAAATCCACTCTGATTTGTTCTCCAAGATTATGCGGGTGGTAAAATCCCATTTCAACCATATACTCTGAAATGTTCTCATGAGCTTCTACTGCCGCCCTCAGCTGTTCCCGAAATGCCTCCCTTAATTCGGGTGTGGCAGTTTCCGTTATTGCGAATGAAAGGTTTCGGATCCCTGACTTAATGGATATTAAATAATCTGTTGCGATTACCTGGTCTGTCATCCCTGCCATGCCCGCCAGATTGTGCAAGATGTTCGTCATGCCCGATTCTCCTCCTTCTTGGTCAAAAGCTCCTTCATCCGATTGATATGTGCGGTTGATGCCGCCACTTCATCGGTTAAGATTTCTTTTAGCCTTAAGTCCTTAACAAGCAAGCCCATAGCTGTTGCTTTTGTTAATGTGACACTTTTGAACGTCATAACCTCCAGCAATTCAAGGGTCTCATGTATACCTAAATATTTCGTCATAAGCTATCTCTCCTATTTCTAAGCTCTCCCTGTTATATTTCCATTAAAACATTCCATTATTCTGACATTCTGTATAAACACCCTCCATAATTGGAAAATTAAATATGTTCTTATTGGAGGTGAATTTATGGAGAAAGAAACACTTGCCTTCCATGAAACGATGGAAGCTCACGAAATATTGAATTTTAAAACAATCAGTGTCCTTAAATCAAAATTGATGCAGGGTCTCTGTTTTGATAACGACCTGAAAGCATTGATGGAAAAAGATGTCCAACAGTCGATCGCAGCAATTGATGAATTGAAAGTATTTTATAAAGGTGCTAGAACAAAACCATTGAAGGAAGGTGAAGTCTGATGGAAATGGATTACCTTGATCCCCAGGGTGCTGAGCACATGCCCGAGATGGCCGATGCATCATTTGCGCTGGACTTTCTCCTCTGGATCAAAACTGGTATACACACTTACGGTATTGCCATCACTGAAACAGCCAATGGAGAGCTTAGGAAATCCCTATACAATCAAATGGAACAAGCGATTGACCTTCACGCTGAAGTTTCCGATTTGATGATGAAGAAGGGCTGGCTGTACCCCCATGATGTAGGAAAGCAAGTGGAATTGGATTTAAAATCTGCGGACATGGCAGTAAGTATCGGAAAGATGGATCTATTCCCAATTGACACGGATCGGCTTGGAATGTTCGCGACACCAGATAAATAAAGGAGGAATGTCTATTATGAAAGCCGTTACGTATCAAGGGAGCAAAAATATACAGGTCAAGAATGTAAAAGATCCTGAAATAAAGAATTCAGATGACATCATCATAAAAGTAACCGCTTCGGCTATTTGCGGGTCTGATTTGCACCTTTTGCATCAAATGATCCCGAATTTGCCTACAGACTACGTAATTGGGCACGAACCAATGGGTGTAGTCGAAGAAGTTGGACCTGGTGTGAACAAGCTAAAGAAAGGCGACAGAGTGATCATTCCTTTCAATGTCAGCTGCGGAGAATGCTGGTATTGTAAAAATGACATCACTTCACAGTGTGATAATTCCAATCCACATGGAGAAATGGGAGGTTTCTTTGGCTACTCGGAAACAACGGGAGGTTACGCTGGCGGCCAGGCTGAATATATGCGTGTTCCTTACGGGAATTTCACCCCTTTTAAAATCCCCGAGGATTGTGAAGTTGAGGATGAAAAACTTGTACTTTTGGCAGATGCTGCAGCAACAGCATTGTGGAGCGTTGACCATGCAGGTGTCAAATCAGGCGACACAGTGGTGGTTTTAGGCTGCGGTCCGGTGGGTTTGCTCGCGCAAAAATTCGCCTGGTTTAAAGGAGCGAAGAGAGTAATAGCTGTTGATCATTTGAACTACCGTTTAGAGCATGCAAAAAAGACAAATAAAGTTGAAACAGTTAACATAGAGGAACACCAGAATACCGGCGAATACCTGAAGGAGATCACCAAGGGCGGAGCTGATATTGTCATTGATTGCACGGGTATGAGCGGAAAAATGTCTCCGCTTGAATACCTGGCTGCTGGCTTGAAGCTGCATGGCGGTGCGATGGGCGGTCTTGTCATAGCCTCTCAGGCTGTCCGCAAGGCTGGTACAATCCAAATCACCGGTGTCTATGGAGGCAGATATAATGCTTTTCCTCTAGGCGACATTTTCCAGAGAAACGTGGATCTCAAGATGGGCCAGGCACCGGTAATCCCTTATATGTCCTACCTTTATGATATTATTTCTAATGGGAAAATGGATCTAAGCGATGTCATCACTCATGTTCTTCCTCTTGATCAAGCGAAACACGGCTATCAAATTTTTGACACCAGGACGGACGGCTGCATTAAAGTGGTCCTGAAGCCGTAAAGCTTACACAAAACGTCCCATTTTAAGGGACGTTTTTAGGTTCATAAGAATATTGGTGATAAGGCTCTGGTTTCATCGATAAAAATAAAGGCATCATATCTTCTGGCAATATAAGATGGAACATAGTTCCCTAAATGTTCGAGTTTTGGATCATAGACAACTCCTATTGCCCGATGACCCAACACACGATCAAAATCCCTTTCGTTTTCCTGGCTGAATAAGATATATTTATCGAATGCCCCTGCCTGGTGCAAAGCATCCTCCCAGCTTCCATTCTGGGCCTCCGGAACGTCCATTACATCGACAGAACCACCCCACTGGTCAGAAGCAATCACTGTGCCATGGTGTGTGCCAAAACCAATTGCGTAAACATCCTGGCCATATTTTTCCCTTAGAATTTGTCCAACATTTATCATGCCTTCATCCGCCATACCTGTTGCCCTTGCATCTCCAATATGGGTATTATGCTCCCATATGATTGCTTTGGCACCTTCTCCATGGGCATGCACGACTTTTTCAAGAGCGCTCACCATGTGGGTATCACGGATGTTCCAATCCTCTGCACCGCCTTTGGCCATTGCCCGGTAGTAACGTTCAGCGTCTAGCATGACAAGGCTGTTAACCTCCAAATTCAAGTCACCCTCCTGCTCTTTAGGGTAACTCTTCCGCTTTTTCTGAAGGTCAATCAGAACCTTTATAACTTCCTCTGTACAATTTTCCCCATAATATGCTGATGAAATTGCATAATTCTTCCCCCGTCGATCAAAGGGTTCGAAGCAGGAAAAAGCTTGTTTCGCCGACTCGACATCACCTGGCGAAATTTTTTCAAGCTGCCGGATGATTTCTTCCATTGACTCCCACAGACTGTAAACATCCAGACCGTAGAAACCAACTGGTTTTTCTGCTGACTCATTATAGTTCTTTAACCATCTTACAAGTTCAAGTATTTCTTCATTTGCCCACATCCATGAGGGCCAGCGGCCGAAATCTTTAAGTGCTGTATGAGAGTCGGTGTCACTAAACCCTTTAATATATTGATTCACAGTGAAACACGATGGCCAGTCACCTTCTACAGCAATAAAAGAAAACCCATGGTCTGCAATCAATCTTTTACTGATTTCTGCCCTGATGGTATAGAATTCGGACGTTCCGTGAGAAGCCTCTCCCAGCATCACATACTGTTTTTCTGCAGCAGCTTCTACAATTGCGTCGAGGTCATCATATGTATCAAATCTTACTGCATGATTTTTAATGGATTGGACTAGATCGCCTTTTGAAGCCATGGTGCACCTCCAATATTTTAAAAGCCAATTATTGTCTCGGATTTTTTCCCTCGTGCATTGAATAGGGCTCTGAATAACCGTAAAAATCTATTTGGCAGGGAAAGAACAACGTTTCCGAAAGGCTCTTTTCTCAAACTTTGTTGCTATTGAACACAAAAATAGGATTGAATGAACTATGTTTCTTTGCAAAGTTGACTTAATAAGGAGAAATGAGGATGCAAACTTAATGCTGACCTGCTAAATAGCTTTAAATTACGTTTAAATCGGCTTTAGGATTTTAACAACAATCTTTACGAAAATAGCCTTCCTAAAGAGCCTTTATTAATTTACCCTTTCTTCCCGCAAGAAATCTGTATTCTTGAAAATTAGAGGAATTTTCAGCATCGCATAGAACTATATTTAGTAAATAATATTAGGAGGTTGACAATGGAGTTTAAAGATTATGAAGAGTTCTGGCCTTTCTATTTATCGCAGCATAGTAAACGTTCAACAAGAGGATGGCATTTTGTTGGTACAAGTTTCGTTTTCGTATTTTTGATCGCTGCTCTCATTACGTTTAACTTCTGGTTAATATTGTTGGCTCCAGTCACTGCTTACGCGTTCGCATGGTTCAGCCATTTCTTTATCGAAGGCAACAAGCCAGCCACATTCGGGCACCCCGTCTGGTCACTCCGTGCAGATTTCCGCATGTACAGGTTAATCTTATTAGGTAAACTGGACAAGGAACTGGACAAACATAAATTGGCAGGTTGAATTTTTTCAAAAAAAACAAACCCATTCAATTTTGATGGGTTTGTTTTTTACGTTTAATTATACTAAATCAACATTATGATATACCTGCTGTACATCCTCTAAATCTTCCAGCGCATCAACAAGCTTTTCGAATTGTTCCTGCGAATCTGGGTCCAGAGCCACTTCATTCTGAGGCAGCATGGTAAGTTCAGCTACAGTAAAGTCTGAGATACCGGCATTCCTGAATGCCTCCTGGATTGCGTGGAATTGTTCAGGCTCACCATAAATAATGATGGATTCATCTTCTTCAAGGATATCGCGTGCATCAACATCCGCTTCCATCAATATTTCCAATGCCTCATCAGCTGACTTTCCTTCAAATCCGATTACTGCAGTTTTGTCGAACATATAAGATACGGATCCAGCTACTCCCATGTTCCCTCCGTTCTTACCAAAAGCAGCTCGCACATTGGAAGCAGTACGGTTTACGTTGTTTGTAAGTGCATCAACGATCACCATGGATCCATTAGGGCCAAACCCTTCGTATCGAAGCTCCTGATAATTTTCTTCGGCTCCGCCCTTGGCTTTATCGATTGCACGGTCAATAATGACTCTTGGTACATTATATGTCTTCGCTCTTTCGAGGACGAATTTCAGCGCCTGGTTGGATTCTGGATTTGGTTCACCTTGTCTGGCTGCAACATAAATCTCAAGCGCGAATTTTGAATAAACCCTGCTTGTATTTGCATCCTTGGACGCTTTCTTCTCTTTAATGTTGTTCCATTTACGACCCATAAATTCCACTCTCTTTCAACTTATATCAGATAGCCGCAATTATTTAGATACATGCTGCAGCATCTTCTCACAGATAATATTATACCTTAAATGGAAGATTTGTTAAGAGGTTAGTATACGGGGGAACTAAAGTGTTCATGTCCAAATAGGCACTCTTGGAGCACGAAACAGAATACCAGGATGAAAAAAGTGTCTCAATACGGGTTATTGAAACACGAATTCAACAGGCCGAATGAAAAAAGTGTCTCAATACGGGTTATTGGAACACGAAATGTCCACTCGCCGCTAAAGCATTTCTCCCCCAATTAGTTCATAGGATTTTATCCGGTCCTCTGGTGAATATGTGATAGTCAGGACCATTATTTCATCAGCGTTATACTTCTGATGCAAATCAAGCAATCTCTCTTTTACTTGCATTGGATTCCCTATAATCATTTTTCGCTTCATGTTTTCTACAGTTTGATAATCCTCTCCAGTAAGCTTGTATTCCTTTGCGGCTTCCATAGAAGGTACACCAGATAAACCTTCTCCTTTTCCCTGCTGGATGTTCCATATAAGCGAGCTTAATGCAATTTCTTCCGCTTGTTCAGTGGTCTCAGCACATATGGCCGAAACAGTCAAAATGGTATGCGGAGATTTTGTGCTTCCTGGCTTGAAGGAATTATAATATCCTTGCAAAATGTCTTGTGGGTCCTTGTCGCTCATAAATAAACCAAACGCATAAGCCATTCCGTACTCAGCCGCGAGCCTCGCGCTTTTTTTACTCGTGCCGAGAAGCCAGGGTTCAGGAGGGACTTCTGGTAAGGGTGCGGCTGTAATTTTAGCAAGTTCACTGTCTTCCGGATGATTGTCATTAATAAAATGAAGCAAGTCCTTCAATGATTCAGGCAGTTTCCAAACATTTTGCAGGAAGTTGTCTGATAAAGCATTTGTTACTTCTGCAGCTCCTCCTGGAGCACGGCCGATTCCGATATCAATCCGGCCTGGGAACAATGTTGCAAGCAAATTATAAAGCTCCGCCACTTTATACGGTTTGTAGTGTGGAAGCAATACAGCGCCAGAACCTATTCGAATCTTGCTTGTCCTTGCCCCGATATAGGGCAGCATGACCTCGGGTGCTGGACATGCCAAACCAGGTATATTATGGTGCTCAGCGATCCAGTAACGTGTATACCCTAATTTCTCGGCAGTCTGTGCAAGCAAAACGGATTGCTCCAATGCATCTCTGGCCATCTGATTCGCCGAAATCGGTGCCTGGTCAAGTATACTTAACTTCATGGCTTACTCCTTTATTTCCAATAAGGCTAATTTAAAGGTACCGACCTGCCCGCTTTTATATAAATTCGTAACAGAGGTCGAGTACTCGACGATTTTTCCTCTAAAGGCTGCATCTCGCGCAGGAACCTGCACATCAAATTCTCCTTTATATAATAATGTGGTGACATCATGATAGTCTTCGCTTGTAACGGGAAATTCCACTGCAATTCGCTTGAGTCCGCCTTGATTTCCCATTTCTAAACTTTTGACCAAGATGGGATGGCCATCTAAAACTATTCTATCCCCCAATATATTCACTCCTTTACACTTGCTGAATATATTTTATCATCCCTGAAAGATAAATAAAAAAAGCCTGCCCTATGCGGACAGGCTGCCTTGGACCGTTATATTTTTGAGAGAAAATCCTTCATTACCTTGACAAGTTCTTCCGGCTGTTCGTACATGCTCATATGGCCGGCACCTTCAATGATTTGCTTTTCGATATTTGGTTTCGTTACAGTAAATGTTTTTTCAGCAGGAATAATCTGATCCATTTCGCCTGCAACCAAAAGAACAGGCAGTTCAGTGTCTTCCAACACATGATTCCTATCTGGCCTATTTTTCATGGCGATCAATGCGCTGACAAGGCCTTCCGCTATTGTATTCATGCCAATTTTCACAGTCTCTTCGATTTCCGTTGAATTTTCTACAGTATTTTCAGGAGAAAATAGCTTTCTGGAAAGTCCTTCGATAAATGGTTCCGCTCCCTCTTCCTGAATCTTCTTTGCATTTGCTTCTCTAGCTTCCTTTGCATCATCGGAATCCGGATTAGCCGTCGAATGTACTAAAGAATAGCCGTTTAAATACTGAGGATATATCTCTGCAAATGCCAGGGTGATATAACCGCCGAGTGAATGACCGAACATGGTCACTTTATCCAACCCTATTTGATCAAGTAATTCTTTAATTGTTCCGGCCATGTCCTCAATTGAATAGTTGTTTTTTGACATGCCTGACTCCCCGTGTCCAGGCAGATCAAGTGCAATCACCCGGTACTCGTTGGCGACTTGAGGAATGATTTTATCCCAATAGTGCTTGCTGCCGGCAAATCCATGTATGAGAAGAATTGGATCTCCTTTGCCTTCATCAATAAAACTCATTTCCGTACTCCCAACTCTTACTACCTTTGAGTCCATACATTCCGCTCCTATCATTAAGTATATTAATTATATTCCCTGAAACTCGTTTAATAATCTATCGCTATCATATACAGGCTGATATTTCCACAGCTATAAAGGTGTATTCTCTGTTACAATTTTGAGGTTGATAAAACACAGGAGGATACCTTATGAAAAAACGTTTCCTGCCTATGATGATTGTTTTACTCACCTTCATGGGCGGTTTTATAACTGGAACATTATATTCAAATACACAAAAAATCAAAACGATCGCAATCAGTGCTGAAGCTGCACATTCAACCAAACTACCTGGAGTTAAAAAAGAACCACAACTGAAAGAGCAAGAAGCAAAGGTTTTGATTGGATATGTTCAGGATTTCAGGAAGCCTGAAGACATCGATTATAAAAATCTGACACATGTTGTTTTTTCGTTTGCGCATCCAAACAAGGATGGCAGCCTGTTAATGAATGGCGATTATTCCGTTAAAAATTTAAGGGCGGTTGTTGCTAATGCGCAAAAGTACGATACGAAGGTTATGCTGGCAGTCGGCGGCTGGTACCACATTAATGGCGGAGAATCCTATGATTATTTCAAGGCGGCCATTTCCAACTCTGAATCAAGAAAAAGACTAGTTCGCGAGCTTGTAAGTTTTACAGAAAAAGAAAAGCTTGATGGAGTCGATATTGATTTTGAGCATCCTCGCTCTTCAGAAGATGCCCGCTATCTAGCTTACTTCGCAAAGGAATTAAGTGAACAGCTGAAACCAAATGGGAAAGAACTGTCGATTGCGGTAAACGCCAAGGTGCATAGTGTCACAGGGACTGAAATTCACTCTGTCGTTTTTGAGCCTTCCATGTTCAAATACTTTGATCATGTCAATTTGATGGCTTATGATGGCCAATGGGATGGAGAATATAACGCTGCGAATTTATCACCTTACTCTTATTCTGCTAATATAGTAGCCTATTGGACAGCCCTTTTTGACAAGCATGGATTTTCGAGGGAGAAACTTGTCCTGGGTGTGCCGCTATATGCACAGCCTGAGGATCCTTCGATCAAACAGGTCTCATACGAAGCTCTTATCCAACATCACCCTGCTAATACAGGAAAGGACCAGGTCGAAATGAATGGGACAACATACCATTATAATGGCCATCCCACTTTGAAAAAGAAAACAACTCTTGCCCTCTCCCAACAGCTGGGAGGCTTGATGGTATGGGAAGCAGGTCTTGATGCTAAAGGGGATCACAGTGCCACGGCTCTTATCGCAGATGAATTAAAAACACAGGAAGATCCTCGGTACTATACCAGGAAATAGTGAAGGAAGCCGCTATGGGCTTCCCTTTTTTTTTGCAGATTCAGTTGTCCAGTTCAGTTCCAGTGATAAACATTCTTTCTTTCAATTCTCGAGAAATACCGTTCATAATGAAGCGAAACTGTTTAGGAGAGAGATAATAAAAAGTAACTCCTTTTACTAAGGCCCAAATAGGTGGAGGGCAGCCTCTCTTCTAGCTGCTGAAGTGCTAGGAGCCGATTTCTTCAAATTCTCTTATTTTCTCAAGCCTTTCTACCAGTACCATGCATTTCCTGTCGCCAATTTCATATATATACATTTTATGGCCGTTTTCCTTAAGGAGCTTCTTGAATTGGATCTCGCCTGATAGGTCATATCCCTTGGCCAAATCCGAAATTTTCTTAAGTATTTGCTCCCTGCTTGGTTCGGTAGTAGATGCTATTTTAATAGGAATCGGAATTCCCTTAATTTTAAAAGTAACAAGGACGACGCTATCCAATTGAATCAACTCCTTTAAGAACATTTCGACAAAATCGTTTGATTTCCTTCTGTTTACAGATTTTTTACCAATAAAGCTTTTAACTCCTATTTATAATACCAAAAAAGGAGCGAGGCTTAACCTCCCTCCTGTTCATTATTCTTCTTCATTCATCATTTCATCAAATGCGGAAGACACCTTTTCAAATTCCTCATCAGATTCAATTGCCCCAAAATCTCCGTCTTCATCCACCTTCAAGAAAAAGATGTCAATATCTTCGTCCGTCTCGGTTTGAAGATCTTCTACAAAGCTTACTGCTGCGTAATCAGATCCTTCAATCGTGACCGTAGCGATCACCTCGACCTCCTGTTCTACATCATTCTCGTCACTGATTGTGAATACTTCGCCTACTTCAATCTTTTCCAATCTAATTCCTCCCTTTTCTGTCCTTCTGCACAGAATAGTATTTCTAATCGATCGTTTCAATATTCCATTTTAAGAGTAATCTAAACAGAAAGTATCATCAACTATTCATTTAAGAATGCGGCAATCTGTTTCTTGTGTCCGTCGAACACTTGCCGTCCCAATTCCTTTAATTGAGACATATAAGTAAAATCGTCAAACGGGATTTCCTCCGTTAAAGCCGTATTTAAGCGGAGGTAATTTTCACGCAGCAATAGCCTGGAATGATAGGAAACTGATTCAGAAGAAAGATCCATAGCCAGATCCAAAAGCTTTGGCATGACCTTCAAGGATGGTAGCTGGAATGGGAGCCACTGACGGATTCCCCAGTATCGGTCCTCTTCTATTGTGAAATCAATATTCTGCTGGCCTGTGCCAATGGACAGTATCCGGATATCACTTAAGTCCGTTTTAAAATGATGCAAGGCTTCTGTTATACAAACCAGTGAAGGGTTATTAGCCCATAATCCTCCGTCGATAGATAAATACTGATTGTTCACATTGTTTGGGGGGAAATAAATGGGTGCTGAACAGGACGATAAAACGGCATCCCATAATTTTATCGATAATTCATTCTCTGACGAATAACCGAAGTCCGTTCGATGGATATAGGGTTTTCCGTGAGTAATATCCACAGCAGGAATCAGTAAAGGTTTTTCGATATCCTTCAGTGATAGATCCTTGAAGGCCTGCTTTAACAGCCGCCGCAGATACCTGTCACTATAGACACTTTTGAAAAGTCCGACCTTTGACTTTCTTTCAAAGATTTTTTCTCCATAAGTTTCGTACCTTTCCATCACCTCTTGCATTGATGTGTTCAACGCTGCGGATGCAGCAATGATGGCTCCGGTGCTGGTCCCTGATATAATGTCAAATAAATCACCTACAGGCGTTTCATACTCTTCTTCTATCGCTTGCAGGATGGCAATCGGAAAAACACCTCTTACGCCGCCACCGTCAATGCACAACATTTTCATGATATTCCCCCGCAACAAGCTTAATACTATCATCCTTCCCATTCCACCAAAACAATATAAATAAACTGGATTAGTATTGAAAAAGAGCTGCCCATAAGAGGCAGCTCTTCCGATATGACAATATTATGATACTTTTTCTTTATCATGATTGAAGGAATATTCTTCTTCCCAGTACTCAGCATTTTTAATGCCTAGCTTTTTTGAATTGAAGACTGGATCGAGGCCTTGCTTTTTCTGTTCCTCATAATCCTTCAAAGCAATCAATGCCGGCTTCGCTAGCAGGACAATGGCTATGAGGTTGAGCCACACCATTAATCCCAAACCTGCATCTCCCAGCGCCCATGCAAGAGCCGCTTCCTTGACCGCACCATAGAAGGTTGCAGCCAGAATAACAACCTTAAGGATAAACATAGGCACTTTTCCATCTCTTCCTCTAAGGAGATAAGCAATGTTTGTTTCAGCCATGTAATAGTAGGCCATGATTGTTGTGAAAGCGAAGAAGAACAATGCCACAGCAACAAATTCCGCCCCGAATCCTGGAAGAACCGCATCAACGGCAGCCTGTGTATAGCCTGGACCTGCTTCAACACCCTTTAGGTTCTCGACAATGAATGCACCGTCAGCCCCAACCGTGTTGAACATTCCTGTGAACAGGATCATGAATGCTGTAGCGGAACAAACAAATAAAGTATCAATGTAAACAGAGAACGCCTGGACCAGACCCTGTTTCGCCGGGTGTGAAACCTCTGCAGCAGCGGCTGCGTGCGGACCAGTACCCTGTCCTGCTTCATTGGAGTAGATACCTCGTTTTACCCCCCATGCAATTGCGCTGCCAAGAATACCGCCAAACATTGAGTCAGCACCGAATGCGCTTTTGAAAATCAAGGAGAAAACTGCAGGAACCTCAGAGATATTCATGCCGATAATGACAAGGGCCACAAGGATATATCCAACAGCCATAAATGGAACAGTATATTGGGCAACTGTTGCAATCCTTTTGACGCCTCCGAAAATGATTAGTGCTAAAAGTGCGATTACGATAAAACCTGTCACTGTCTTGCTTACACCAAAAGCGTTTTCAAGACCAAGTGCAATCGAGTTCGACTGAATTCCCGGCATTAGCAGAGACATTGCCAGCAAAGCAGCTATGGCAAATACAATCGCGAACCATTTGATTCCAAGGCCTTTTTCGATGTAGTATGCCGGGCCGCCTCGGTAGAGACCATCTTGCTTAACTTTGTAGATCTGGGCTAAAGTTGATTCTACGAATGCACTTCCTGCCCCGATAAACGCAATCGTCCACATCCAGAAAACAGCACCAGGACCACCCATTGCAATAGCCGTGGCAGTACCTGCGATATTACCTGTTCCGACCCTGCCAGATAAAGCGATAGATAAGGCCTGAAAAGATGAAACACCAGCATCGGAACTTCTTCCTGTGAACATTAGTTTAACCATGTCTTTCAGAAGTCTAACTTGCAGAAAACGTGTCAGGATTGAGAAAAGCAAGCCGATTCCTAAAATGATGTAAATGACCGGGTTGCTCCACAAAATCCCATTGAGCCAAGAAACAAAAGCTTCCAAATGAATCCCCCTTTACAAATTTGATTTCTTGCTATTTTGAATTATAAGATAATTTAGGCTAAAGGACAATCAAAAACTGATATTTAACAGTAAACTATTATTTAAACTGTATAAAAACACAAGTCCGGTCAGGGATTTAGCTGGTTTCATGCTGTCCTTACACTAGGTTGCTCCATGTTCGGACATGTTTTCGCTGGTTCTCTGCAAAGCTGTCCGAAGTTGGCCTTGTATCCTTTAAAATGAAAGGCTGTTTTCGTAAAGACTGTTGTTAAAATCCTAAAGCCGATTTTAACGTGATGTAAAGTCATTTTGTATGTCGGTACTAAGTTTGCAAGCTCTTTTCTCATAATAAGCCTTAATTTTGTAAAGAAACTTAGGTAATACAATCCTATTATGTAGTCAATAGCAACAAAGTTTGAGAAAAGAGCCAAATGAAAAAAGCGAGAGGACGATCGTCTCCCGCTCATTCCATCAGGTATTAATGTACACCTTTCTCACGCAAAATCGGAAGTGTACAGCAGCGGAATGACCCGCCTGATTTAATAATTTCTGTGATATCGACTTCAATTACTTCAAATCCCTTACTTCTGAGTTGTTCATTCACATCTTTATTTACTGGCAGACTTAGGATTCTTTTATTTCCTATACAAAGTACATTAGTCCCTAGAGTGAATTGTTCCTCCTCGCTAACGTCAATTAAATCATAGTGCGAACTGAATAATTTAATATCTTCCTCTGTCAATGCCGGGCGGTAGATCAGTGCAACTTCCGGTGATACGACATTGAAGACACAATCTAGGTGCAGATACTCTGCTTTAAATGGAATGGCCCGCACGTTTAACTGCGGCAGCAAACCTTGTAAATGATCTGCTGCTTGCTGGTTGGTGCGATTGCTTAACCCTACATACACTGTGTCCTGGTCAATGACAACATCTCCGCCCTCGATCTGGTCACCTAACAAATTGTAATAAGATATTTCCTCATCTTCGAGCCACTGTTTCAGGACATCTTCTTCTCCCTTGCGGACATCACTCGCCATGTCAGCAACAAAAATGGTCTGGCCGAGTGTAAAACCGATATCCCTTGTGAATACTTGCTCAGGGTATTTTTTATGGTATGGAAGCAGGATGACCTCCACTCCGAAATTTTTTAATGTATTCACAAATTCACTGTGCTGTTCCAAGGCAACTTCTATATGTATGCCCTCATCCTTGAAGTGTTTCTGGGTTTCATTTATCACATCACGGATTGTCATATACTGCGGCTGGCAAAGAATGACCTTTTTAAGTACATCATATTCATTTATGACATACCCTCTATTTTCCGGCTGCATTTTCTGTTCCATCTTTTATTCCTCCTTATGGACAAATCATTATAGGTTTACCTTATTTTTACTCAATCATTAGTCATCTGCCAAAAAATCTGGTGAGAATTTCTAACACATTTACTGACTCCTTTTAAAAACGCCTTTATGATAGAAAAAAATTAAGGTATGGAAAAGAGGAACAAAGATGGACCAACCAAGTGATTTGGATTTGGCTTACTTAATTATCCTGATCGATACATTTCGGGATGAATTATTCGAAGAGTTATTGGAACGACAAGGAAATCATGCTCAGGATTTGTTGAGAGCAGCACAAAATGGTATTTATTAGGAGGCGATAAAATGTCATTTCACTTACGTTCTGCAATTGAAAAGCTCAAGGACCATTATATCCGCCACTTGCTTACATCAGGAATTACTGACGAAACAGAAGAAAACTTGAAAAAAATGACGATCACAGAACTTCAAAATATCTGTAACGGGCTTAATAAATGATATTTAATGATAATCTTTGCCAAGTATAGTGTTCATGTGAGAAAATATAACATAAAATAAATTAACAATTGAAACGTGGTGAATCAGGTTGGCAAATGAATCTTCCTATAAAGATAAAAAAGTAATCACGATAGGTATTGTTAAAGAATTAACTGGACTTTCAGAGCGGCAGATCCGTTATTACGAAGAAAGGAAGCTGATCTTCCCGGACCGGACCCCTGGCGGCAGCAGGAGGTATTCTTTTGCTGACGTTGAACAATTAGTCGAGATTGCCAATAAGATTGAAGATGGTGTCCAGACATACGAAATTCGACAGGAAATGATCCGGGAAAAGAAACGGACTGATGAAGAAGCTCATAAGAAAATGATTCAGGGTCAATTGAATGCCCGTTTCGGCGTTCGAAAATATTAAACTATAAAACCTCCAATTCGGGAGGTTTTCTTTTTTTACCAAGGTTGTTTTCGCAAAGATTGTTGTTAAAATCCTAAAGCCGATTTTAACGTAATATAAAGCCATTTTGCGTGTCGGTATTAAGTTGAGATGCTCTTTTCTCACAAAAAAGTCTACTTTGCGAGGAAAAATAGGTCATTCAATCCTATTTTGTAGTCAATAGCAACAAAGTTTGAGAAAAGAGCCTTTACTAAAAATTATGTTAGGTTTCCTTACACGATTGTAGATTGTTAAAAAAATACATGCGAGAATACAAACTACATTCACAATTTGAAAGGAGAGAAACAAATGGATACGGTATTTGTAATGAATAGTCTTTGGGTTATGATTTCCACGGTTTTAGTTATTTTGATGATTGGAGGTTTCATCCTTCTTGAGACTGGATCCACACGAATGAAGAACGCCGGCCACATTGCCGGAAAAACAATTTTGACATTTGGTATTTCATCAATCGTTTTCTGGGCTGTAGGCTATGGACTTATTTTTGGAGAAGGAAACTCAATTCTTGGATTTTCAGACTTTTTTTATTCAGGCTATGATGTAGAGGGATTAGGACTTTCAGGTGCTGTATTCTTTCTATTCCAGCTGGCATTTGCGGGGATCTCTTTAACGATTGCCTTTGGAGGATTTGCTGAGAGGGCAAAATTATCTGTCTATCTTGTTTTTGCACTCCTATTCTCCATTTTTGTTTATCCGTTCATTGCCCATTGGATTTGGGGCGGCGGCTGGCTTGCTGAACATGGAAAACAGGATTTTGCTGGCTCAACTGTTGTCCACCTGACGGGAGCTATGGCAGCACTGGCTGCCACCATTCTTCTAAAGCCCCGTATTGGAAAATACAATAAGGATGGTTCTGCTAATAATATCGAAGGGCATAATCAGGTTTTCACAGCGTTGAGCGTACTGTTATTATGGGTTGGCTGGTTTGGATTTAATGCTGGAAGCACCGTTTCTGTCGATGGAGCATTCTTTGGGTTTGTTGCGCTTAACACGAATCTTGCCGCAGCTGCTGGTACCGTTGCAGCTATGCTCATCTCGTGGATTGTCGTTGGCAAAGCGGATGTTCCAATGATGCTGAACGGAGCACTTGCAGGCCTTGTAGCCATTACAGCATCATGTGCTTTTGTTGATACTTGGGCAGCAGTTGTGATTGGACTGATCGCTGGCATCCTAGTGTTCTATAGTATTCGTTTCTTTGAAAGCAGAAAGATAGATGATCCTATCTTCGCGCTATCAGTCCACGGAACAGCTGGTGTTTGGGGTACTCTATCTACAGGATTCTTCGCGACACCAGAGCTGGCCGCGGTTGGCAATCCGGGTTTGCTTTATGGAGGCGGTTTTGAACAGCTGGGAGTACAGGCGCTAGGTGTAATTGCGTCAGGTGCGTTCGCTTTCATCGTATCCTTCATCATCTTATCGATAATGAAGGTCGCAATGAAGGGCTTGCGGGTAACCGAAGAGGAAGAAATCATCGGTCTGGACATTAGTGAACATGGGAGCTATGGGTATCCGGAATTAGTCAACAAGGAAGCAGCAGCCAAGGGATCTGTGGATGTTAAAAGTACAGCCAATGTCCCTTTAAATTCACAGCAGCCATCTGTTAATTAGATTAATGGAAATAACACTTTCGAACGGCGGCCCATATCGTGGGCAGCCGTCTTTTGATGATGGCGAAAGGGGAATGCAGGTTATGAACCTCAATATTTATTCTAATATAAACACATTAAGAGCCAAGGGACTGACGGAAGCTTCTTTTAACAATGAACAATTAAATCATTTCCATGACCTAATCTATGACCAAGTCATCTCCGCTGCAGTAAGCAATTTTTCAGAAGGATACGGGAGTCCCCCTTCCCCATTCTCATTCTTCGTCATGGGCAGTGCCGGGAGAATGGAGCAAACGATTTGGAGTGACCAGGACCACGGACTTGTGTTCACTGCTCACAATGATGATGCGAAGGACTATTTTTTACAGTTAGGTAAAGAGATTTCCAGAGGATTAGAGCTCACTGGCTATAAAAAATGTCCCGGAGCTGTTATGGCAAGCAATCCATTGTGGTGCAAATCAATGAAAGATTGGGAGAATCAACTAGGACTCTGGGCTGGTCAATCTACCTGGGAATCAATCCGCTATTTACTAATATTTGCAGATGCCAGGTCTATTCACGGGGATTCCTGCCTGTTAAGCAGCTTAAAAGATAAAGCTTTTAATGAAGTTAACAGAGAGCAATTACTATTAAGGATGCTCGATAACACAATGTATCTGAAAAAAGGGGTCGGAGTACTTGGTCAGCTGATAGTAGAAAGTCATGGAGCCTTTTCTGGATCTATTAATTTAAAGGAGACAGCGTTTTTACCATTTGTAAATGCAGCAAGGCTGTTGTCATTTTATGAAGGGATAAAAGAAACTCCCACACTCTCCCGTATCAGCCGTGTGTCTGACAAGGTCCTGCCCTATCATGATAATTCTTTATACAGCAAGAATTTCTCTGCTCTCCTTGACTTCCGGCTAAAACATGGAGCCCATAGAGATTATGACTCCGGCCATTATGTAAATACCAGTAAGCTCACAAAAGGAGAAAAGAAATCATTGAAGGATATTCTTAAAGTTGGTGAACAATTTTATGAACATGTCAGAAAGCTTTTTGAGAGGATGTAAGATATATGGGAATGAATGATATGGTTCGTTTTTTCCGGCAAATGACTGGCAGGCTTGGATCGAACATCTATGCTGGAATGCCCCCTCATGCAAACCGACAGCAAATGTCGTTTCTAAGGCAGCTGCAAAAAGAAATGAAGAAAGAAAACAGCCTGGACTGTCCGCTGGAAGAACTGCCAGTCATCGTTTTTGACCTCGAAACAACTGGCTTTAATCCTGAAAAAGGCGATAGAATCCTCTCTATAGGAGCTGTTAAGGTAATTGGCTCCAGAATACTTGATAACGAGGAATTTTACTCTTTGGTCAACCCTGAAATCCCCGTATCGCCTGCTGTCCTTAAGCTGACATCTATCACCGAGGAGGAACTAAGGAGTGCCCCAATAACCTCCCAGGTTCTGATGGAGTTTTTAAATTTCATAGGCACCTCAGTACTTGTGGCTCACCATGCAAAGCATGAACAAGCCTTTATGAAGAAATGTACAAGTGAAGAATTGCGCTTGAATTTTGACCACAGAGTAATTGATACTTCATTTTTGATTAGATTATTCCAGCCATTAGTCTATTCGCTGCCTTTGGAACAAATCTGCCTTGAGTGCGGGATTGAAGTGAGAGATCGGCACCATGCACTTGCGGATGCAAAAATGGCAGCAAGGCTTTGGGCTTTTTATATTCAAAAAGCCCGGGAACAAGGCTACCAAAACATGCGGGAGGTTTATGAATATTTATCATTGATTAGATAAGCTTGTTCCCCCCTACCTCCCCAATTCCCTCACCTGAATTTCCGTATTCCTTTTTTCTCAAAGGCTTGTTTTCGTAAAGATTGTTGTTAAAAACCTAAAACCCATTTTAACGTAATATAAGGCCATTTTGCTGTCAGTATTAAGTTTGCTGCTCTTTTCTCCCAAAAGAGTCAATTTTGTGAAGAAAAATAGGTCAAACAATCCTATTTAGTAGTCCAAAGCAACAAAGTTTGAGAAAAGAGCCTTCTCAAAACATTTTATTTTGATTGCCGAAAGATAATTGATACTATTGTATAAACGCTGGTAACAGGAAAAATGCTATTCCTGCGAGTTTATATTTTTAAATGAAGGAAGATGGAAAAATGACAGAAAATAAACGTTTAAACGATATAAAGTATTCTGTGCTCGACTTGTCCCCTATTCTAGAAGGGGGCACAGCAGCGCATGCATTCAAAAACACACTTGACCTTGCCCAGCATGCTGAAAAATGGGGCTATAACCGATATTGGTTAGCAGAGCACCATAATATGCCTGGCATCGCAAGCTCCGCTACCTCGGTTGTAATCGGCCATGTTGCAGCGGGAACCTCTTCCATCAGAGTCGGCTCAGGCGGGATCATGCTTCCTAACCATGCCCCACTTGTTATCGCTGAACAATTCGGAACACTTGAATCTCTTTTCCCGGGTCGCATTGACCTTGGACTCGGACGCGCTCCAGGAACTGATCAGGTGACGGCCTATGCGCTACGGCGCGAACGTCGAAGTGATGGTCAGGACTTCCCGGAGCAATTGGATGAGCTTCGCGCCTATTTCAATCCGGAAATCGATTCGCAATATCGCAGTGTCAGGGCGATACCCGGTGAAGGACTGAACATTCCAATCTGGCTATTAGGCTCCAGTGGCTACAGTGCGCAGCTTGCGGGACAACTCGGGCTGCCATTTTCATTCGCCAGCCATTTTTCGCCGGAAAATACAATTGGTGCATTAAAGCTGTACCGAAGGAACTTCCAGCCTTCAGATGTTTTGCAAGAGCCATACGCGATGGTGGGTGTGAACGTGATTGCAGCCGAAACTGATGAGGAAGCAGAGTTCCTGGCAACATCCATGCAGCAGCAGTTCCTTAACCTGTTCAGGAATAACCCAAGTCCCCTGCTTCCTCCTGTCAAGAACCTGGAGGATCAGCTGAGCGAGTATGAAAAAATGCTGCTTGGCAGCCGTATTGGCTCCTCAATCGTTGGAAGTCCCGAAACCATTAAAACGAAACTTCAGCAATTCCTGGATGAAACCCAGGCAGACGAAATGATTATCAATGCGCAAATTTTTGACCATAAAGCAAGACTGAAATCCTTCGAAATGGTTTCTGATGTATTTAAAAGCTAAAGGATAAACCGTCTCATTAATTGACATATTGGTTTTCTGCAAAGGGAGAAGGACCGCCATTAGGTCCTTCTCCTTTTGCTTAACTGAATTTCAGTAACCCCCTGTACCCCTGATTGCTGTAGATAGCATAGCAAGAAAATGGGTCCCCTTCCCTTTAATCTCTATATAGAACCCCGACGTTTCGGGATGGAAATCCACAATAAATGGAAAATAGGCTTATATTTGCTGTTCTTCCCCAAACTTCGTTGTGTCTTCTTAAGACTTATTCGCATAGTCTAAAACGACGATATTCTACAAAAGGGAGAGAAGATGATGGCCGACCAGAATAAGCCTAACGGGATTCCAAACAGTATCATTGACTTGCTTGTAAACGATTTATTCAAGAAAAACGGTATCAACACGGAAGAAGTCAAAGACCAAATAACTGACGATAAGAAGCAAGCAATCAGAGAGTTAGTAGAAGATCTAAGTAAGCAGGTAGATACCTTCCTGAATTCAAATCATTCAAAAAAGAACTCTAGTACAGATAAGTAATCCTAATTTAAACGCTCTTAAAAAAAGGGCGTTTTTTTTTGAAATATTACTAGGCAACTAGTGAATACACACAATCTATACAGCATGCAACTTAATATGATATTCCATACCAAGTAAAAGGGAGTGAAATAAATGGCAAGCAAGAATTACCATGAATTTGGCAAACCTCAGGACTATGGCTACCACGGCGATAAATACGACGACGGGAAACATAAGTCCAAAAAAGAAGAAGATGCAGACGTAGTACAGGATGGATTTCAGTTTTCAGGTATTGAGCAGGATTCTGATGAACTGATTTGGATCAAGGACTCTTGTAATATTTGTGTCCAGACAACTGACACACAGGCAGCGGTTTCTCTTCAAGTAGGGTTGCAATTAGCAATTGCACTAGTCGTAAGCATTACTGTTGGTGATACAGACAGGGGCCGCAAGATTGCACAAGAGATATCCCAGAAACTAGATTCAGAGCAAACGAACAAGCAAAAAATCATCATTAAAAACTCTAAAGATATTAATGTTACTACTACTGACACAGACTTGGCTGTCAACATCCAGGCATTGCTTCAGGTACTGGTTGCAGTAGTCGTAAAGCTTGACGTATTGTAATTAAAATTTATAAAAAAGAGGTGAAATTAACATGAGTGAAGATAAAAAGTGGAGAGCATTGGACCATTGTGATAAAGGAAAAGACAAATGCGATGACGGCGCAACGGTTTTGCAAGAAGGTGATCAGTTCATGAAAACTGACCAACAATCATTCGAATGGATTATCATCAAGGATTCTGAGGGTGTAGATGTACAAACAACTGATACTCAAGCTGCTGTCTCCTTACAGTTAGGTCTACAGGCAGCGATTGCAGCAGTAATCAGCATTACAATCGGGGATACTGATCGCGGAAATGCTGTAGTACAGGATATCAAACAAGTAATGAAAAATAAGCAGAGAAACACTCAAAAAACGATTGTTGAAAGTTCCAAGAACGTAAAAGTAACTACCACTGACACAGACGTTGCCGTTAATATTCAAGCCCTTCTGCAAATCCTGATCGCTGTAGTCGTTAAATTGGATGTTCTGTAATAAGGCAGAACGATTGAGAAGGAGGTTAAGGGATGAATAATCAAAACAGCAAAGATATGGTCGAACAAATGCGCAAGATGAATGAACAGCTCATGGACAACCTGATGAGGCAGCGCGAACAGAAGCGTAACTACAAAAAACTCCAGGACAATTTAAACAGTAGCCAGGGGAAAATGAGAGATGAGTTGAAGAAACAATTTTCTCCGGAAAACCTTCAGCCAAACTCTTCTCTCTCCGACATGCTTGATCAATTGTTAAAAAATAAATAACGAACAAAAGCCTGTAAACTTATCATAAGGTTTACAGGCTTTTAATAATGTTGTTAATTTTCATTCTATCCTTGCATACATAAATTTAAGCATGGCGTTTGCTGCGAGTCTGCTTGTAATATCACGGAAATCTTTTGATGGGTCGATTTCTACAATATCCATGGCAATAACCTTTTCATGATGAGAGGCTTCAGAAATACTGGCCAATAATTCCCTGCTTGTCAGTCCCCCAGGACCAATTGCAGGGCAGCCAGGTGCAAAAGCCTGATCTACTGCGTCCATGTCTACTGATAAGTATATGAAGTCCACAAGATGGGACAGACGCTCAACCTCCCGCCTTACAATTGGAATGATGCCTTGAGATTCCACGTCAGCCATAGTGTATACAGAAATTGCATTTTCTTTTGTGTATTCATGGTACATCCTTGCGTTTGCATAATCCCTGATTCCAATTTGCACTAGGTGCTCCCCTTTAATAAAACCTCCTTCCAACAGGCTTCGGAAAGGTGTTCCATTTGTTCTTCCCCCATCGTCCAAGTTGCGGACATCATGGTGGGCATCCCACTGGATGATCCCCACTGTTCCATATTTTTCTTGAAAGGCTCTTATGGACGGATAGCTTACTCCATGGTCACCTCCTAAAAGGATATAACGGTCACAAACACCCTTATCCAGCATTTCCCTAACACTGGTATACATTCGATCAATACTTGCTTCAGTATTTGTTGGATGTGTGATTACATCCCCGAAGTCGATAATCTTTACATCTTTGTAGTCTTTGTTTTGTTCCCCTGAGTAAGTAGAAAAATTGCCCAGACAGGCCCTGATGGTTTTTGGCGCCTCCGCTGCCTGGGAAAATGAAATGGACGTTTTAGAAAAGGGCAGTCCGACCAATCCGACATCACCGCTTTGCTCAGCTGCAAAAGGGACAATACATTCGCTGACCTTCGTAACATACTGGTCCTTAAACATTGCCGGTTTACCTGGATTCAGATAACTGAAATTTCCCAAAAGGCATCCTCTCCCATATGATTTCTCCCGAAACATATACGCAATTTGCATGATTCACACCGTAATGGTAAGGAATGTACTTGTAATTTGGAACGTCCCATACGACGAAGTCCGCTTGCCTGCCGACATCAAGTGTTCCAGCTTTTTCACCTCTGCCAATTGCGTGTGCTGCATTAATGGTTACTGCATTCCAGATTTCTTCAGATGACATTTTTAATTTCAGTGCTGCCAGGGACATAATCAATTGTAAATTCTCGGTTACGCAGCTTCCTGGATTGAAATCTGTTGCCAGGGCTACAGCGGCTCCATCATCAATCATTTTCCTTGCTCTTGCATAATGGTCTTTCCCTAAATAGAAGGTCGTCCCAGGAAGCAATACGGCAACTGTCTCGCTCTCACTAAGCATTGCGATTCCTTTATCAGAGGCTGCCACTAAATGGTCGGCGCTCGCCGCTCCCAGTGATGTCGCCAATTCTGCTCCTCCAAGGGGGTCAATTTCATCGGCATGGATCTTCAAACCAAAACCATTTTCCTTTGCTCTTTGTAAAAACAACTTTGATTGTTCAATTGAAAATACACCTGTTTCGCAGAAAATATCCGCAAATTCCGCCAGATTCTTTTCTTTGATCTCCTCAAGCAAAGCCGTCATTTCCTGTAAGAATACATCTTCATTTCCCTTATAGGATGGCGGGATGGCGTGCGGTCCCAGGAAGGTGGATACGATGGAAACAGGATACTTTTCATTCAATTGTTTCACGACTCTTAGCTGCTTCAGTTCAGTCTCTCTTTCCAGTCCATATCCACTCTTTGCCTCAATAGTTGTTACACCATGGGAAAGCATTCTATCTAAATGGAAGCTTGCTTTATCTAAGAGTTCTTGCAATGTAGCACTTTTTGTCGCTTCCACAGTGGACAAAATGCCTCCCCCACTTGCCAGTATTTCGAGATAAGGGACTCCCTCCTGCTTCAACGCCAGTTCATGCTCACGGGACCCCCCAAAGACCAAATGTGTATGAGGATCGACCAAGCCCGGTGAAACAACCTTCTTTTCTGCGTTGAGCTTTACTTTGGCGTTAAAGGATTTCGCTTCTGCATCTGATCCTATCCATGCAACCTTGCCATCATTTACTGCAAATGCTGCTGACTCTTTTACATTCAATCGCTTCATTTCTTTCCCTTTTAAAGCTTTTCCAGTATATTCAGGCAGAATGAGCTGCCCTATATTGTGTACTAGCAAATCAAAGTCCAAATGAACCAACCTTTCTTCTTAATGACTTTATTTCAACATTGGAATGTCGACGCCCTTTTCCTTTGCAACCTCAACCGCTTTATCGTACCCGGCGTCCGCATGGCGTACGATTCCCATGCCTGGATCAGTTGTCAGGACTCTTCTCAATCTTTCCTCTGCCAGGTCGGTCCCATCAGCCACCGCAACCATACCGGCATGAAGAGAATAACCCATTCCTACGCCGCCGCCATGGTGTACTGATATCCATGAACCGCCAGCTGCAACATTAATAAGAGCGTTAAGGATAGCCCAGTCACCGACCGCGTCACTCCCATCCTTCATAGCCTCTGTTTCCCGGTTTGGAGAGGCTACTGAACCACAATCAAGATGGTCACGTCCTATTACAATGGGCGCTTTCAACTCACCTTTACGGACTAATTCATTAATTGCCAATCCCATTTTTACTCGTTCACCGTAGCCCAGCCAGCAAATGCGGGCAGGAAGCCCCTGGAACTCCACTTTTTCACGAGCCATTTCAATCCAGCGCTGGAGTGGTCCATTCTCTGGGAAAAGGTCCTTAATCAGCCGATCTGTACGGTAAATATCTTCTGGGTCTCCCGATAAAGCCGCCCAGCGGAAAGGTCCCTTGCCTTCGCAAAAAAGCGGCCGGATAAATGCAGGAACAAATCCAGGGAAATCGAAGGCATGCTCTTCTCCTTGATCTTTGGCAACCTGGCGTATGTTGTTTCCATAATCAAATGTGACTGCCCCTTTCCTCTGGAACTCCAGCATAGCGGCAACGTGCTTAGTCATGGAGCGGGAAGATTGCTTAACATACTCTTCTGGATTTTCTTTTCTAAGCTTTTCAGCTTCCTCGAGAGTATAACCTACCGGAATGTATCCGTTTAAAGGATCGTGAGCAGAAGTCTGGTCCGTAACAATGTCTACCTTGAAATTACGCTGAAGTAAGTCATAATGTACCTCTGCTGCATTCCCAATAAGTCCAATGGATAAAGCTTCTCCTTTATTCCTTGCATCCGTCGCCCATCTCATCGCTTCCTCTATTGAGTCCGTCATTTTATCGCAATACCGGGTATCAATCCGCTTTTGGATCCGCTTAGGATCGATTTCAACAGCGATACATACGCCGCCGTTCATCGTGACGGCGAGCGGCTGGGCACCACCCATCCCTCCTAGCCCTGCTGTTAATGTAATCGTATTTCTCAGTGAGCCGCCGAAGTGCTGTCTGGCTGCCTCTGCGAATGTTTCATACGTTCCCTGCAAAATACCTTGTGTACCAATATAGATCCAGCTTCCTGCTGTCATTTGCCCATACATCATCAAGCCTTTTTGATCAAGTTCATGGAAATGTTCCCAATTTGCCCATTTAGGCACCAGTACTGAATTGGATAATAATACTCTAGGAGCAGCTTTATGTGTTTTAAATACCGCGACTGGTTTGCCGGATTGAATCAGCAATGTTTCATCGTTTTCCAGGCGGCGCAGAGTATTCACAATCGCTTCAAATGACTCCCAATTCCTCGCAGCCTTCCCTATTCCGCCATAGACTACCAAGTCTTCCGGCTTTTCAGCTACTTCAGGGTCCAGGTTATTGTAAAGCATTCTCAAAGCTGCTTCCTGTTCCCAACCTTTGCATTCTAGCTTCAGGCCTTTTTTTGCGCGAATCTCTTTGGAAGATTCTATTTTCATGTTAAAACACTCCTTTATTCTATTTGATTTTTACTCTTTTAAAATGGGACTGATGATTTTGTCCATGGAGAGGCTTCCAAAACTAAAAATGACTGGAATCACATTGATTCCCTTGATAGTAACAACTTATTTCCTGAATCTTCTGGCCTGCCAAAAGAAGCTCTTTTTATACCATATTTAATTCTCTCTGCCCTATAGCTGTCCACTGTCTATTATTTTTTTTAAGCCATTCTGAAAGTCTTTCGATATCCTCAGAAAAGATTCTGTCCTCGGTGATAGAAGGAATGATATTTCTCGCATCCTCGTAAAAGCTTTTTGTATGAGGTGACATTTTATCAATTCCGCGATATTGGACAGCCTGGAGTGCGCATATACACTCAATCGCCAGCACTCTCCTTGCATTTTGTATGATGCTGTAGGCGTGCCTGGAAGCGATTGTCCCCATGCTGACATGGTCTTCCTGGTTTGCGGAAGAAGGAATCGAATCTACACTAGCCGGATGGGCAAGAGTTTTATTCTCTGACACAAGCGACGCCGCACTGTATTGGAGAATCATTGCTCCTGATTGCAGCCCTGGCTGGGGGCTTAAAAAAGGAGGGAGATCATTTAATTGCGGGTTTACCAAACGTTCTATCCGTCTCTCGGAAATACTTGCAAATTCTGCAACTGCAATTTTCATAAAGTCCATTGCAATTGCGATTGGCTGTCCGTGGAAATTTCCACCTGAAATGACCAGATTCCCATCATCAAATATTAGCGGATTGTCTGTAGCAGCATTTATTTCTATTTCTAATTTTTCTTTCACATAATCAAGGGCCTGCCAGGAAGCACCATGAACCTGGGGAATGCATCTTAACGAGTAGGCATCCTGCACTCGTTTTTCTCCCTGTCTTGTGGTAAGCTTGCTCCCTTCCAGTAATCTGCGCATCCTTTCGGCAACATCTTTCTGTTGTTTATAGCCCCTGGCTTCATGTATTGATGGATGAAATGCATCAATTACACCTTCCAGTCCTTCCATTGTCAAAGCGGCGATCCATTCACTCTGCAGTGCCAGCTGATTCGCTTCTATCCAGTTAACCACACCCATTGCGGTCATAGCCTGGGTGCCGTTGATTAGAGCTAACCCTTCTTTAGCATGTAATGAGATCGGGTTCAAACCTTCTTCTTTATATGCCTCTGCTGTCGCGCAAACCCTTCCCTTGTAAAAGACTTTACCTTCTCCGATCAATACGAGCGCAAGATGCGAAAGTGGTGCCAAATCACCTGAAGCCCCGAGTGATCCCTGCTGAGGAACAACTGGATGGATATGATTATTCAGCAATGCCGCCAGCCGTTCCGCAATCAAAGGCCTTATACCGGAAAAACCTTTCAATAGAGCATTTAAGCGCAACAACAGCATGGCCCTTGAAACAATTTCAGGGAAAGGGTCTCCTACTCCGCAAGCGTGGGAACGAATGAGGTTCAGCTGGAGTGCATTAACATCCTGCTCATCAATGATTACATCGCTGAATTTTCCAAAGCCCGTATTTATGCCATAAATTGTCCGCTTCTCTTTAACAATTTTATCTACTGCATCCCTGCTCTTTTGAACTTTCTGCATGCTTTCCGGACTGATTTCAACAGCTTCTCCGTCAAAGCATACACGCTTAACATGTTGAAGATTCAGCGATGCCCCGGTTAATACCACCATAATAATTGCCTCCTAATGAAATAATTAATATAAAAAGGAGACGACAATGGCATATTTATACCATCATCGCCTCCTTCTGACTTTTGACTATAGGCAATGCAAAACTATATATGATTAATGCCTAAACCAACTGTTTCATGCTCCGAGCCTTTTATTGGAGCTCCAATTGTTCCGTAAAAAGCTACTGCAATCCATTCCCCTTCGGCATCCGCTGAGAAAGGCTTTCCCCGGACAACAGCAAACCGAAGACCAACTGTCCTGCTCATATCGCCAATTGCAAGATGGCCTCTAGTTACCCCTTCCATCCCTTCCATGATCGCATGATAGAGTGCATGTGTTTCGCGATACAATCCAGAGTGTATAAGCCCATTTCGCTTTGCAGCCGTTTCAACTGCAGAAATGACTTTCTGCATATTCATAGAGCCAACCTGACCAAGACAAAATTTAATGTTATCTAAAGCAGGGCTCAATAATTCCAATTCATTTTCTGACAAGGTCGCCAGCAGGATCGCTGCCTTCCCTATTCCAATATTCCGGTTCATTATTTACCCCGATTTCAGAATTTTTACTATTAACTAATAACTAACCTAATTTTATGTGGCTAACTGCTTATCTGTCAACCCAATATGGTAAATTTTAGTATATTAGCATAGTAACACACTGCTAAACTAAAGAGTTTATTTAAAAGAAAGCAGCGTTCTCTGGATTCAACCGGCTATTTCAAGGATAGTTCATTAGTGGGAATTATGAGAAGCAGCAAAATTTAAGGGAAAACCTAAAAAAAAAAAACGCTGACAAACTCGATGGAAATCGAGCTTGTCTACAGTTTTTTTGGTTTGTGCTGGAATGGGGCTGTTGATTTCCGTTCCAGGCGCTTCGCTTTCCGCGGGGCCGGCGGTGAGCCTCCTCATCGCCGCTGGCGCCTGCGGGGTCTCACCTGTCCGTCTGATCCCGCAGGAGTCTACGCGCCTTCCACTCCAATCAACAGGATTCCTCAACTTAGTGTGGAACTAACCATAAGTCTCTTTTAAAATAGAAACATATAACGCTTGAGGTGATGAAGATGCTTTCGAAAAATAATCCAATCCAACAAGACCAATTAGAGATGGTTGCTTTAGACCAGCTGGTTCCTCAGGAACATTTAGTCCGCAAGATGGAAGTGGCCCTTGATTTTTCTTTCATCTAAAACGCCATAAGGCGTCTTATAATCTCTTTATTAGACTTCGATTGATTCAGCAAGTTTCATTAAAAAGCTGTAAATCAACCCTAAAGCCTGGCCAACAGTAAGTTCTTCATCATATCCTTCGAGATCATTTAAAGCAAAATTAAGACTCCAAACCCCTTCATTTCCATCAAAGATTAAATCGTACGCGGCACCTTCACCTGCAAGATTCTCGCTTAGAAATTGCCGGATTTTCGAATCCTGTTTCTTTTGCAGCTTCAAACCAAGCATAACGTCGTAATTACCAAATACATCGTCTTTTTCAAATGATACAGCATCAGCGCCAACCATTTCCCACCATTGTGATTCTACATACAAAAATTCATTTTTATGTTTATCAAAATAATTTATCTTTTCTTCAAGGAAGTCTTCATCTTCACGGGCAAGAAACTCATCTGTTGCCTTATCTCCCCTTTCGATATACGCGTCTTTAAATCGGTTTTCAGATGGCATATCGATGATTGAAACCGAGCCCTGATCGAATAAATCATGTTTAATTCCATACTCTTTTTCCTCTCGAAAAAGTTCCACGCTGTCTTTGTTTTCACTAAGCTTTTTTTGGATATAATGCTCCATTCCTTTTTTCAACACTTTACAGACCTCCACTTAATAACGGTAACTTTATTTTGTACTTTAATTTTGAATCTAAAATACACAAATAGCAAATTTCACACTGCCTCTTTATGATAAGAATTTTTTCTAAGTAGTTATTTCCCCATACGGAAACGGCTTTTCCCCATATGCTGTAGTAGATCGATTAATATGAAAGGAAGGAGAGTCCGATATGTTTACTGACCATGAACATTATGAGCATAATTGTAAATGCAGCAAATGCAAAAGAAAAAAAGAACGCAAATATTTCAAGCATATAGAGAGCAGCAGCGATTACGACCAGAAAGAAAGCTCTGACTGGAAGCACAAAAAGCATAAGGATCATAAGTGGCACGATCACCACGAAAGCTCTGACTGGAAGCACAAAAAGCATAAGGACGATAA
>NZ_JAGGQM010000007.1:0-117541 GCF_018613295.1 Bacillus sp. ISL-39 | reverse complement strand
CGAAAGCTCTGACTGGAAGCACAAAAAGCATAAGGACGATAAGTGGCACGATCACCACGAAAGCTCTGACTGGAAACACAAAAAGCATAAGGACCATAAATGGAACCATTATGATGAATCAAGTGATTTAGATCATTATAAAAAAACAGAGAATGGCTGTGTTTGTGACAAAGTAAAGGAAATCAATAAAGCACAGAAGAAAGTAGCAGGAAAGAAACATGGCTGTGACACCAGCTGTGAACGGTCAATTAAAGAACTTCTAAATCATTGTAAACATTCAGAGCATGATACAATCCCATTTAAACTGCTCTGTGGTTGTATAGGTGAATGTGAAACCTTCGTTGGTACAGGGGTAGTAAATATTAATGGCTGTTTTTTTGATATTCGATCCAGCTTTTTCAGGGTTGTAGATTTTGTGAAAGGTTCGGATTGCTGTGCTATTCTTGAATTATTATGTCCAGAGCGTTGTGAAGGAAATCACGGTATTAGCGGATTTGTCCGTACCGGTGCATGCTTTGAAGTGGATTTGAATGATTTTACAGGAATTACATGCTTTCCTCCTGTTGCAGCAAAAAAAATGGATCCGCAAAGACTTTTAAATGGTGGATATAAGAAAAAATCACGGTAATAGACTATTTCTCCAGTTTGATGAACAAAAATGCTAGACAAAAACCTCATTTCCCTATCTATTCGGAAATGAGGTTTTTATATTATTGGCTAAATTTCTGCTTTTTGGAATGCGATTTTAATAAATATGTGTTTGTCCTCTATCATATGTCTATTCATTATTTCCTTGGTCGCATATAAAAATAGTAAGTCAAAAGAAAGAAACTAGGAATCTCATGTTTCTATTCTTTTTGCAAAAAAACAAGGAGTGAAAATAATGAAGAGAAACACAGGATGCAATTCGTATGGCTGCCCCCCGCAGCCAAATTGTGACCAGGCAGAAACTATTAGGGTAGACTGCAATAACAACTCTTATCCACCAGATGGAAAACACTTGAAATACCCGGTTATCGATGTGCCGGTGCCATTAGCGGAAGTAGAAATCCAGGCTGAAGTAGAAGCTGATATCCAGCTTCCAACAGCAGCAAGGGAAATTAAACATATGCGCAGGAATGTTTCTTTGAAGCAGTGCAAAGCCATCCGTTCGAAGATGGACCCTCATATGGTGAAGCTTTACATTACTGGAGTCGTCCACAAAAACATTCAATATGTTGAAAGCTGCAGCGGCAATGTAAAAGACTATAGCGTCGATGTTCCTTTCAATTGCAATCAGGCTGTCTATGTAAAGAACCATCCTGACTATGAGCACTTTAGTCAGAAAAACTCGGTTTATGAAAGACGTTTTACTGATAAACACGGTATGGGAGCAGATAATTGTACTTCCGGTGCTTTCACCTACGAATATTACAATCAACCTATTGATTGCAAACTATTATTCTCTTTTGTAAACGATCTTGATCTTTACAAGGATCACGATGCCTGGGGCAGATTCACCCGGATTACAGAAAAAATGGAGGTCGGCTTGTTTATCAAGTTGCTTCAGGAGCAGCAGGTTGAGTTGCCATCTAAGTATGAAAAACATGACGACTCCTGTTCCTATAAAAAAGAATACAAGGGCCCGAAAAGTATGCAGTCTAGAATCTACGATATGATGAGAGACTAAAACTAAATCAGGGTGTCTCTATTTGAGGCACCCTATCTATCATTGAGAAGAAACCAAATCTCTTAAATCCACGCACTGTTTTTGATAAATGTCAATTTGCATATTTGCTGAACCCTGGATTAACAGTTTCTCATTTTCTAGTAGTTGCTCATTCCAGGTGCAGCTAAGATTGGTTAACTGAAAATCAAGTTTATCCACTAATCTCTCACTGAATTCCCTGTGGAAGGAAGGATCATTGCCATCATTCTCAGTGAACATATATTCCTTGCTTTGATTACATGATAATTCAGGCGGGAGAACCCACTCAACCTTAACGATTTTGCTCCAGGGAACATGGATTTTCAATGAATGCAGAGTTCCTGTTTCATGATCATCCGCTTTTTCTACATACTCTAAATCAAGAAGTAAGATACCCTTTGAGAAAAAATTTCTAGTTGGAAGAATAATATCCATATCGATTGAATGAATGGACCATTCAACAGTTGTTACAGATGCTATTGGTTTGATTATGGTAAATACATCAAATATGTCAACTTCTAAATTTACGTGAGCTAAATTAACGGGAAGTTTAACCTTGATATCCTGAGTTCTTTCTCCAGGTCTGCAATGCAATTTCTCCAATGATTCAAATGAATTTGGTGTAGCATCGCTCTCATTTGAGCTTTCAGTTTCATCCGGCATCTCCTTCATTGATCCGAGCAATGGATATTCATAGGACTTCCTGTTCAAAAGATCTGTTTCGTTGCCAATTTCTTGTTCATAATTTTCTTCCGTGTAATTTTGTTCAGAGCTTTCTTCATTTAGAGAAAATTCTTGGGAACTTTCTTCTTTGTAATATAAATATTCGGAGCTTTCCTCTTTGCTGATGATGTGGTCTGAGCTCTCTTCATCTAAGAAGACATCTATTAAGTCTTCTTTAACTATGCTGTCAGCTGACTTTTCTTCAAACTCTGATTCTTCTGGATCATTGGGCTCTTTCTCCTGCTTTGCCCGGAACAATTGTTTTTTGGGGGCTGAGTGTAACAAATCAATACCTTTTACCTTAGGAGGCTGTAGGATCAACGGGTTTGCGGCCTTTTTTTTACGTCTTTCCGGCGATTGAATATGTCCTTCCGTTCTAGGTGTTGTCGGAGTGGCTCTTCTTGCTGTCCAGCTGCCTCGAAAGGGAGGCGTTTCAGGTGGCATCCTTTCTAACCCTCCTTTCTGCTTTTTTCAAGTATAAAAGGGGGGATATACTATTTAGTCCTAGTATAATCCCCCACCTTTTTTACTGATATATTATTCTGACTCGTCGTAGTAAGAATGATCGTTTGTTGCAGAAGATACACGGATTTGTTGGTTTTGCAGGACTCTGACTGTAAAGTCGATAACCATTTTCTCTTCAATTGTATTAAAGTATCCCTCATCAATCGGTGAAGATGTTGGAAGCGGCTGACGATCTATCGCCTCATCCCATTCGATTATTTGGCTTGATACCAATTCACAGAAAGGCAATTCATTATAGAATTGGGTGCTTTCCTGATGGAATTGTGATAAATCACTTGTTAACAGTTCATCCTTCTCAGGATATCCCGTTGATAAAGGCTTTGACACAAAGAAGTCAAATTCCTTACGATTGTTCATATGCGGCTGAACAGGTTTTGATAGATACTCCCTAATATCGGTGACTAGCTGAAAAGGAATATCTACTGTATATGAGTGAAGGTCGGAAGCTACTGTAGAAGATGTTGTTTCCTGAATTTCCATGCTAGGGCTTGCGTATTGGATATTCTTCCTGACAAAACCCTTAATAAAAAGCTTGCTTGTCGGCAGAAGTAATCGGCACTGTGTTAACTTCAATCTTTTCTTGATATCTTTGATTTCCAACACTGGCTCCGGAAAATTAATCTTCGTATCAACATTCGCCTGAAGGGTTAGCTCGGCAAGTACTACCGGTACCTTTGTCACCATCTTTCCAAGACTGACATGTGGATGATGATGATGCGGTTTGCATTCAAAATGATCCTTAGATGGTGCACACTCGAAATCGGGTTTCTTTTTATCTGATTCAAACATATTTGGGCTCCTCCTTATAACTCCTTAGAGTGAAGATGTTCTATCCTATGCACTATGATAAATTGGGTCTAGGCATATGCCCGTAAGCATTAGCAGGTTTTAGGCAAGTACCCACTCTTCGCCCTTTATCTCACTTGAACTGTACTTGCTCCAAGGCTTAGAAAAATTTTTTTGTTTTTTTTTTGCTTCTATTGGTATTGCAAACATATGCGGCCAGGAATATGTATGAATTATACAATAGAAAAAGCATGCATTTACCGGGGCTTACCGGCTTATGCCATGCTTTTAATTTTGTCATTTAATTAGTTTTTCTAAAGAGAATCAACCATTTATAAATCCATTAAGGTTTACTTGCTGATTCTGGTATACTCTTACTCGGAATTGGAGCAGGGTTTTTTCAACAATTGTGTGGAATGTACCTTCTTCAAATGGGGCATTGTGCTCCAGCGGATAGCGGTCGATGGATTCATCCCATTGAATAATATCGCTTCTCACTAATTCACAATATGGAATCTGATTGTAGAATTGTGTGCTGACTTGATGGAACTGTGACAGGTCACTTGACAATAAATGATCCTTTTCAGGGTATCCATGGCCCAGCTTTTGTGACCTGAAGAAGTCGAATTCTTCGCGAGTATTAGATAAAGGGAAATCAGGCAGATTTAAGAAATCGTCCGCTGTAAGAATAGTAACACACTCAAATGGAACATCCACTGTCAAAGAGCGCATTTCAGATGATACACAATCGCTTTTTGCATGATAGCAAGGTGTAGCGTATTGAATATTCTTCCGAATGAAGCCCTTAATGAATAATGGAATTCCGGTTGCAGGGAAATCGCCGTTATCAGGTAGCGGAGATAAAAGCAATCTGCACTGAACAATTTTCACCCGCTTTTTAATATCCTTGATCTCTAGAACTGGATCAGGAAAAGAGATTTCTGCAACAAGATGATCCGTTACATTGATATCAGCTAAGGTTACAGCAATATTAGCAAAGTCCCCAGCTGTAACTGCAGGTGTATTGGCGCATTCATTCATGGATGCAGACTTTCTCACATTCACACAACCACGTGGACCTTTATGCTCATTAGTCATTCATTTTTTCCTCCTTTAAAATTTCTTGTACAATTTATCCTATTCCTACTAGTTTTTTTGGCATAGATAAATGAATCAGAACAAATGCGGATTTTTATAAAGATAGAAGAAATCGTTTCTTTAAATTCCATTCTCCTAATCAATATGGGTACTTGCACAGTTGAACATGCCTTGTGCATAGAATTCAAAAGGAGGAGGATAAAATGAACAATTATAATTTCTTTGCTGTCGATATAGGCAATAGCTGGTATAAAGTTTTGGCCTCTGATCAAGGAGAGCTTGCCGAATACCATATACCGAACGCTATTGCACTATATGATGATGAATTTTACGAAAGGCCTTATGACGAGGAAGATATTGACCTCGAAGAAAACATGATCGTAGAGGTAAAAAGCCCGGCGGTCATTAACAAAAGAGAAATTTTTTATGCAGGCAAATCAGCTGCCAAACAGAGAAACGTCAGCTTGACTGCAAGCAACAATCAGAAGGCAGATGAGGATCGAACGTATATCCTTCTGTTTGCTGCCGCTGCTTATCATGCATCAATCATCAAACCTGATGATATTGAAATAACTTATTGCATTGACCAATTAGCTGTATCCCTCCCAACTACACAATATAAGGATAGAAAAGAAGTATTAAAACAGAGGCTTACTGGAAGCCATACTGTCATACTCCATAAAGTCCCTGGTATTCCAGAGCCAAAGGAGCTGACAGTAAAGCTTGAGGTTAAAGATGTAATTGTTGGAGCCGAAGGAGCCTGTGCTTATTTAGGTTTGATACGGGACATTGACACACTAGCAATTAAGGATGATAACCTTTTGAAGGATTCTAAAAAGGGAATCATTATTGGCGATTTGGGCGGCGACTCTGTCGATTTTGTAGGAATCAAGAATAATAAACCTGTTGCATCAGTAGAAGGTGACCATTTTGGAATTAATTTGTTCCTAGATACAATTATAAAAAAAGTAAGCAAGAATGAACTATACACCTTTGATTCAAGATCAGAACTAGAAGAAAAGCTGTATGCTGGGCAGTCGGAATGGTATGTAGAACCCTTTGCAGGGGTTAAAAAAGACATTAGCAAGTATGTCATACCGCAATTAAGAATCATGGCGATCAAATACCTCGAACACTTTGACCGTGCCCGAAGCAGTTCGAGTGAAATCAAAGGTGCATCGCGCTATATTGCTGTCGGTGGTGCAGCAAAGCTTGCGCAAAAACAGATCCAGGAAGCTGCAGTCAGATGGTCTGAAAAGGGCAGGCCCATCGAACTCACCTTTCCAGAAAATCTTGAAAAACTGAATGTCTTCGGACTCATGATTTTAGCCAAGATGAATCAACTAAAAAAACAACATGAGAATACCGAGGAATTAATTTCCGTTGAAGGATGATCGGTATGTCAAACATATATACGGATTACGAGAACAAAGTTGCGATAACTGTCCCTGAACGATATATTGATGTTAAAACTGGTGAGTCACACCCTGTTTCATCCAAAATAATTGATCAGATAGAATACCATGCTGATAACAGTACACTCATTCACCTTGTTTTATCAGCTCTTCATCAATACTTGAACCAAAAGCCTGTATCTAATGGAGGTTCAGGGGAAATCCTGCAGCAGCTTGCAGAAATAAGGTCGATACTAGAGAATGGGGTTTACCAGATACAGCCTGCCGCAAAACCAAAACATGTAAACGAATCAACAGATGCGGCAAAACTGCTTAATTTGAAGGAAGTTGAGGATATTCTTGAAGCCTTTGGAGGATAATCGAAAACTCGGAATTGCCCTAGTCCAACGCGTATTTCCGCTCAAACTTTAAGCCATATACCTCAAACAACATAAGCTTTTGGCAGTGCCAAGTATCGGGATAGATACTATTGTACAGTGCAAAAAGAGTAAGGACGGTACATTCGTGCACGTCCTTTACTTTTTGGATTAGGCTATTTTCAAGCAGAAGTTTTAAAGCATGAATTGCTTTCAGACTCGTAAAAACTCCAGGTCCCGATTTTTAGCTGTAAGCAACGAAGTTTAAGAAAAGAGGCAAACTTAAAACGAATTACATCGCTGAGGACCCATTAATATGATCAATTTAAAACATGCTCATATTATATTTTGCGGACATCATCTCTAATAATTTGATTCCACCTATACTATTGCCCTTTTCATCTAATGCAGGTCCTAAAATTCCGATTCCAAACCGATTTGGTACTGAGCCCATTATTCCGCCTGATACACCACTTTTTGCTGGGATTCCAACCCTTACAGCAAACTCACCTGACGCATTATACATTCCACACGTTACCATGAAAGTTTTACATAGCCTGGCCACATGCGCAGGAATGAGCCGGCGGTTCGTAACAGGTTCTATTCCATCCATGGCGAAAACACAGCCAATACGCGCCAGGTCCAGGCAATCCATCTCGATTGCACATTGCTTCGAGTATACCTCTAATAATTCTTCTACATCTTCATCTATGACACCATGTTGTTTTAAAAAATAGCACAGTGCCCTGTTTAGATCGGAAGTTTCGTATTCAGATTGAGCAACTTCTCTTGAATACCCAATGGAGGAATTACCGGCCAGCAGTTGAATGAAGGAAAGTATCCTCCCAAAACGTTCTTCCGCACTGATTCCTTTAATCATATGAGTAACTGCTAGTGCACCTGCATTGATCATAGGATTCAGCGGTTTGGATGGGCTGAATTCCAGCTTTACAATCGAATTAAAGGGGTCACCAGTCGGCTCATACCCTACTTTGTTAAAGACTGCTTCTTCTCCATAATCCATTAGTGCAAGGGCCAATGTTAACACTTTCGAGACACTTTGCAATGTTAGCTTCTGCTGTATATCCCCAGCAGAGACACATGTACCATCATCATGGAAAATAGCGACAGACAGTTCTTCTGGATTCGCTTTTGCCAGCGCAGGTATATAATCAGCTATCTTCCCGCCGCCAGTATAATCCTTTGCTTTTCTTACCAATTCATTCAACTCATCAGTCGTTCTGCAAGGCATGTTAACTCCTCCAATAAGTAATATACTTAACAATTACCCATAATTTTTTATCTTATCCATGCACCGGTTGCACCACGTACGACAACTAGTGTATTAACTTATAAAGTCCTGCTTGTCCTCATTTCTATCTTGGAAACGGTGAATGAAAAATTTTACATTCCTTTCAAAACAATTAAACCAAAATTTTGTATTAAAGTGAAATGGAGTAAATTTATATTGAATAAAAAAACACACTAAAAACAAGCCGGAGTATATTCCAGCTTGTTTTAGTGCAGTTTTTTTTCTAAACTTAGGTGCTTTCAACCACTTTACCAATTAAATCATTTCCTGAGGTTTTCTTGGTCCTTCAATCTGTTTTGCTGGTCGGGTACTCTACCCTGATCCTTGAACTCATCTACCTTTTTACCATTGCCTAATTTCTCTCGTTCATAATCAACCAAGCTTTGCTTGTTATTGTTCTCATTGCTCATATGCATGTTTCCCTCCTTAGGCATGATATTTGTCTTATTCCCTCATGAGTAAAGAGCAAACCTGGTAGCATACCCATAGGGACGGAAGGATAAAAATTGCAAGTCCATGATGTTTACTCTATCCTTCTAGAAGGTAATAAATATAACAGTCATAAAATTAAGCACTTAAACAAAAAGAAAGGAAAATGTTATATGAAAGAAGTTACGGTTACAGTGGATTTAAAAGGAAAAAACTATTTAACTAATGTCATCGCAGATCGAGATACTTCTGAGGAAGAAATTCTGGAGCAGGCACGGGAACAAGTATTAAAGCAATGGACAATATAAATAATGGAAAGGATGTTCGGCTTGTACTGAACATCCTTTTTACTGAATTTTGAGGCTAGAAATTTAGTATTGATTGTACTTAAGAAAGGAAAGTGGATGAAAATACGGGGTACAACTTTTGTGAAATTTTTTAAATTTTTCATAATCTTGGCAGTTCATGGAGACGTGATGTATTTTGTTCATCTCCATGCAAATCTTCTTACCTTGCCCATTTGGTAATCGTGATTTTTGTACCAGTTCCTGGCATCGAATCAATATCAAAACTGTCCATTAACCTTTTAACTCCTGGTAGTCCTGCACCAAGACCGCCTGAAGTGGAAAAACCATCCTGGAGGACCATCCTTATGTCATTTATGCCTGGTCCATTATCAGCAGCAGAAATCTGAATCCCTTTTCTACCGTTATCTTCTAAGACGTCAATAGTAATCTGGCCGCTTCCTGCATATAAATAAATGTTTCTTGCGAGCTCAGAAATCGCTGTCGTTATTCTTGCCTGGTCAACGCCACCAAATAGGAGTTCTTTCGAAACCTCTCTCCCTTTCTGACGGGCAAGCACTATATCAAATTCATTATTAATATTAATAATAATCGGTTCTGTCATTTGGCTAACCCTCTAACAATTGGCTTAATATCGAAATTCCTTGTTCTAGGTCCAGAGCTGTATGGACATTTTCCATTGTTATGCCAAGCTCTATCAAAGTAATGGCGACTGCAGGCTGGATACCTGTCAGTACAGCTTTAGTGCCCATCAGGCTTGTCATGACTATCACGTCGCCCAATACTTTTGCAATGAACGAATCAATCATATCGACAGAAGTCAAATCGATTACAACGCCCTTTGCTCCTGTATCTTTAATTTTGTTTAACAAGTCCTCCTGAAAAGTCAGTACCGTCTGGTCATCTAGTTCTACTTGAATTGAAACTAATAAATAATCTTTTAATTTTAATATAGGAATTCTCACTTTATATGCCTCCAAATCATTAAACTCACCAGAATTCACTATGTACAAATAATTTTAATTCAAGATGGGCTGCATCCAAACACTTGCACGTTAGCAAATAAGATTTTAATTGGATTATACGCTATATATAAAGTGGTTTACAAATTAAAAGCTGCGCTTTCTATATGTTATTCCAAAAATATCAGTAAATAAAAAATAAATTAAAAAACCTCCTAAAAGGAGGTTTCAAAATTTAAATGGCTGGGTATAGGCTAAAAAACCAGATTAAAATGTGGTTTTTGCTCCTAGGTAACGCGGCTTCCAATATGAGTTACTCATGTCACTTATTTCTACTCCTCTGGATGAACCAGAATGAATAAACTTGCCATTACCTAGATAAATTCCTGCATGTGATGGACCTGGCTTATACGTCTCAAAGAACACTAGGTCACCTACACGCGGCGATGAAACAGACTTTGTAGCATCCCAAATAGACGAAACTGTTCTCGGGATCGAAATCCCTGCTTTGCTATAAACATAGTTTAGATAACCTGAACAATCGAAGCCTGCTGGTGTGCTGCCAGCCCAGACATAGGGAACGCTAATGTACTTTTTGGCTTCTGTTACCAATGCATTTACCTTCGAAGTTGATGCATATGTTGCTGCCACTGGAGCAGTTGCAGTTGATACATTCGTGGCAACTGGTGTAGAAGCCGAACCGGATAGCTTCAATACCTGTCCAGGAAAAATTAGATGAGAATTCAAGTTATTGAATGACATCAATTGTGATAGCGATAAGTTATGGCGAGCAGCAATCGTTGACAAATTGTCACCGCTACGGACTGTATATGTACTGGATGAGCTGGCGGGTGCTGATACTGCAGCTGCAGCGGAAGTTCCAGATACTTTTAATCTTTGTCCTGAATAGATAACGTCAGATTTAAGTCCGTTCAATGATTTAAGTCCGCTGATGGACATCCCATATGATTTTGAAATTCCCCATAAAGTATCGCCTGACTTTACAACATAAATATCAGAAGATGTGCTTACGCTTGTGTTTGGTGCTGTCGTGTGACTGTGAGGTGCAAGAACTGATAGTTTCTGATTTACATAGATGGTAGTGCTTGATAGATTATTCCATTTTTGAATATCATTTATAGCAACGTTATATATATTTGAAAGTTTCCATAAAGAATCTCCAGATTGGACTGTGTATAATTTTTCATGAGCACTTGCTGAACCATTTAATGATGTAAATAAAATCCCGGCTGTTGCAGCCACCGTCAAAAGCTGTTTTTTCATGTTAGAGCAACTCCTTTGATTTCGATTACAAACTAATAGTAGAGTTTCCCAAACTAGTTTTGAATCTATAAATATTGGTTTGTGAGGAATAGTTTTCCTTTGGTGAAAATACCGTTTACATGCCAGTAGGTCTCCAAAACGCTTAATTTACAGGGAATACAGGCGCATTTTTCCTTTTAAATTAGTTTTTTGTTACATGAATGAAATATAAGCTTAATCTGGCTGTAACTTTCTTTGGATATGTCAGTTTACCTATCCTGTCTGTATAACAAGGGAAAAAAGGACTAATTAATTGAACAAACAATGTTTTTCATTTATATGTAGTTAAAAAAATACAAAAACACCCCGCTGGCTTCTTAGCGGGGTGTTACACATTTATTAGAGGTTGCGTTTAATTAATTGATTTGCTAAGTGATCGACCTGTTGGCTATTGCCTGCTTCTTGAGCAGCTGAAGCAATTTGATTGATCATTTGACTGCTCTCTGGATTTGTCGAGGTTGCCGATTGGAAACCTGTTGTTTTATTTGCCTTATTTGTATCTAGACCAGAGGTGAATTCTTTTGCAAATTCAGTGATCCCTGCAGCCATGGGCTTGTTAAAAGCTGTTCCAGCATTGGAATTTTGGAAAAGCTGCCTCATTCCATCTCCCATTCGATTTCGAAAAAGATACGCTGCAGCAGCACTGGCTACAACTCCCATAATCGAATACGTCATGGAGCGATTTCTTTTACGTCTGTTTCCGAACATTTTCATCATGTTTTGAGGTATATTCGATCTCATTAACGCAGAAATCCATGCAGTTCTACTATTCATACGGCAGCACCCCTTTTTGAATTAGAGGAGTCGGTCTCCCCCATCAATTAGTATTTGATTTCTGCCGATCGATATTCCGGAAAAAGATTACATAAAAAGCTGTTTATTCTTTCAAAAATGGCTTCAATCTATGGATGGCTTCTTGCAATTTTTTTGCATTCTTATTGTACATTGCCTTAGTACTTGAAGACTCTGTCCCGAGAGCGAATAATTCTAGGTCTGCCTGACATTTATTAAGCATAGCCAACAAAAGTTTTCTCGGTTGAGGGGATGGAACCTGAATTTGGTCATCGTATGTATCAATGGATAATTTTCCAAAAGAATCTACCTGGGCTAAAAACACATTATCAAGTGTCACTCCTAGATTGGCTAGCTCAATATCCAGCCATCCTTTACTTTTACCAGCCGATGCCAATTGGTCGTTCAAGACATTTCCATCCATTATGACAGTGTAGGATTCCTTTTCAGGGGCCACAGACAAGTTTAAATCCTTTGGTGATAGAGGTTGCAATTCTTTTTTTAGCAGTACACTTAGATCGCCTTTTGGCTCCAAAACAGCAAACTCAACATCTGCTGTTTTGAAAACATTTTTTTGTCTTAATAGTGAATTCAATTCATCGAGAGTATATTTTTCCTTTTTTAAATTTTCTTCTAATACTTTTCCATCTTTTATTATTACTGTTGACTTTCCTTCAACTAAATCCCGGAACTTCTTGCTCTTGATCCCAAGAAGGTCATGCAAATATGTAAAGGTACCAAATATTACAATGGCCAATACTCCATGAAACAAATTCCCATCCAGGCCCATGATTACTTCACCAGCAATACTTCCTATGGTGATACCCGAAACATATTCAAAAAAAGACAACTCCGACAGCTGCTTCTTCCCGCCCATTTTCGTAATCGCAAATAATGTCACTACAAACAACACAGACGATATTATAATGTGAATCCAGTCATTCATTGTCTCACCTTCTAGCTTTTATATTGGGGCTCTTCTATTTCAATCTGTGTCTTCCTGTCTTGCAGGTCGGTTTTAATCTCCCCGATGACCAACATTGTTTCATGAAAGACTTTGCTCGCTTCAGGAATATTGGTATTCAACGCCATTGATGATAACTGTGCTTCAATTCCTTTAATTGTAGAAAGGAGTTGATTAATGTCGGATGCTACTGTCAATTTTCATCACCTCTATAAAAAGGAAAAGGGCTGGTTCAACCTGCCCCCCTCCCTGCATTTTATTGTTTATATTGTGGTTCTTCTTTTTCAATTTCCTGCAGACGAGGTTGAATGCTATCAATAACTGCTTGTGTTTGTTGAGCAGCTGTCTGATAAAGTTGCTTGGCTTGTTGATTATCCGTACCAAGTGCAAAAGTCTCCAAACTTGCCTGAGCACTTTTAAGACCAGCAATTGTTTGTTTTACTTGCGCTCCAACTGTCAGCATGGTCCCTTCTTTCTACAGAATTATTGGTACTGTTTTAGTATGGCATGGCTGAAATAAATTATTCGAGGCTACATAAAGATCCATAATGTAAAAAGCCATGAGTATGCTTTTCTGCAGGCCCATGGCTGGTCAATGTTCATCACCGTTTACAATAATTCTTGCGTTATACAGTACATAGCCATTTTCCCATTTGGCACGAACCTCCAAGGCGTAATCCCCAGAAGCTATATTAGACGCCTCTAAGTTTAAAGGGTATGCCGTCAGTTCTTTATAAGCGAGTTTTCCCGTGTCCATTTCCCATAAATAACATTTAACCGAATCAGGTGAGTGATTAAATAAAAGCTCGATGTTGTCATTTGGATCAACAATGAGTGGAGTGGATTCTCTTACCAGGACAGCTGGTTCAGTATTGATATCTGCTGAAGCAGTCCTTCCCCACTTCCTTAAGGAATAAGTTACAGGCTGTACCTCCAAAGCATGTTTGGCTGCAACAACTTCTAATTCGGGAGGGACAGGTTTATAACGGGTATAAGTGATCCAGCTCGATAAGCTGAAAATAACCAATATAGACAAGGTGATCCACGGAACAGACTTTTTCACTGATATCCCCCTTTTCCCGAATCCTGATTGCTCCCTATATATAGACGTTGAGGTCTGAGGATAAGTTTCAAATTATTCGATTAATTTAAATGAATGTTTTGTGTTTGGCTTTTCGGCGTTCTAAGGTTCATAGGGGGAGACTTATATATTCTTATCCGTTAATTCGTAACCAATTTCGATATTATGTAACATTCATTACATGCGGATAGAATCTCTTATTTTATAATGAATAAATAATTGATAAAAAGTTGGTGATGAATATGCATGAAGTTCGATTTTCTGGACATCCTGCTGTGGTTGATTTTGATGTAAATCCTTACATCGTTATCTGGGAAGTGACTAGGGCCTGCCAGCTTAAATGTCTGCATTGCAGGGCAGATGCACAGAATAAGCCTGACCCAAGGGAATTGACACCTGAAGAAGGTATAAACCTGATTGACCAAATTTTTGACTTAGGAAATCCCATGCTCGTATTTACTGGTGGAGACTGTATGATGCGTGAGGATCTCTTTGATCTCGCGGACTATGCAATAAAAAAAGGAATGCGGGTTTCCATGACACCAAGCGCCACAGATAATGTGACTAAAGAAAAAATGCAAAGAGCCAAGGAGGTCGGACTTTCTAGATGGGCTTTCAGCATTGATGGTCCTACCCCTGAAATCCATGACCATTTTCGCGGCACTCCTGGATCGTTTGACCTTACAATTGAAAAGGTAAAATACTTGAATGATTTAAACATGCCTTTACAGCTTAATACAGTTATTTCCCGCTACAATTACAACCATCTTGAACAAATGGCGGAGTTAATGAAAGAACTCAAGGTCGTGATGTGGTACATTTTTTTACTGGTACCTACAGGCCGCGGGCAGTTGGACGCCTGCCTGACTCCAGCTGAACATGAAAAGGTGTTCCGGTGGCTTTATGAACTAAGCAAAACCGCACCATACGAAATTAAAACTACTGCAGCTCAGCATTACAGACGTGTAGTATTTCAACAAAAGGCTCGGGAAAACAGGGTTAATAAAGAAGATGGGATCCGGTATGAGGATACCTTGACTAAAGATATGGCCTCTATGACTGATGGCTTGAAGCGAGCACCTAAAGGAGTAAATGACGGAAATGGATTTTTATTTATTTCCCATACTGGTGAGGTCATGCCTTCAGGACTGCTGCCGCTTGTCGGCGGGAATGTCCGCGAAAAGCCTTTGGCTGATATATATCGAAACTCCCCTATTTTCAAGGACTTGCGAAGCCCTGACAAATATAAAGGCAAATGCGGTGTATGCGAATTCCGCTTTGTCTGCGGGGGTTCACGCTCAAGAACATACGCAGTGACCGGAGACTATATGGACAGCGAACAATTCTGTGTCTATATTCCGGAAGCAATTCGTAAAAAGGAAACAACAGTTTAACATCATCAGCTCCTTTTGCCGGAGCTGGTCTTTATATTTGGCTCTTTTCTCAAACTTTGTTGCTATTGACTACAAAATAGGATTGAATGACCTATTTTTCTTCGTAAAGTTGACTCTTTTGTGAGAAAAGAGCATGCAAACTTAATACCGACCAACAAAATGGCCTACTATTACGTTAAAATCGGCTTTAGGATTTTTTAACAACAATCTTTACGAAAACAGCCTTATATTTTGACACTTTCATGACATCGCCAAAACTGTGACATAAAGCACGGCAGTCAGTACCTTTCAGGTTTTACAATAAAACTAACGAAAGGATGGTGCAAAGATGACAATCAAGATTGATCAAAACGCATACAAATGGTTTGAAAATGAATTTGATACACCAAAACCGTTTCACATCCGCCTTTACCCTCAATATGCCGGGTTTGGCGATAAGAACAAGGGCTATAGCCTGGCCTTCTCGCTTGAAGCACCTGCCATTGCCGCCGAACAGCAGGAGATTGACGGAATTACCTTTTATGTAGAAGCGAATGATACTTGGTTTTTTGATGAGACAGATGTTGAACTTAAATACAGCGACACCGCTGGTGAAATATTCGCCAATTATATAGAACAAAATTAATCCCAATTGAGTCCCAGGCATTGACCCGGGACTCTTTTTACATTTCTTTCGGAGCTTTGATCCCCAATATTCTAAGGCCTTCCTCGAGGACAATGCTGACAGCATGGACCAAATGGAGCCGCGCATTCTTTTCCGGATCATCTCCAAGGATCCGCACTTCTCCATAGTATTTATTAAACGCCTGGGACAGATTAAGAACATATTTAGCAATTAGGGAGGGATCATTTCTTTCAAGCGCTCTCTTGATTGTATCCGGGAACATTTGCAGCTCAGTGATCACTGGCCATTCAGCAACAGCAGCCAGCTCTTCGTCCCCATTCGTATCTTCAAGTGCCCCCTTTTTCAACAATGATTGTGCCCGGGTATTTGTATATTGAACATAAGGTCCTGTTTCGCCCTCGACTTTTAGCATCTCTTCCAGGGAAAACTCAATATCATTCATCCGAAAATTCTTAAGGTCATGAAATACAACGGCACCGGTACCAATCATTTTGGCAATATCTATTTTATTGTCCAAAGAGGTTTTTTTTCCTCAATATTTTTTTCTGCCAGCTGAATTGAATCAGTGAGAACATCTTCAAGCAAAACGACCTTGCCTTTTCTTGTGGACATTTTTTTCCCGTCCTTTAACATCATGCCAAATGGAACATGAGTAATACCGTCCGCCCACTGGAAATCCATTTTTGCAAGCACTGCTTTTATCTGTTTAAAGTGAAGGCTTTGCTCATTGCCAACCACATATAATGATTTAACAAAAGAATACTCTTTGAATCTGTACATGGCCGCGGCTAAATCTCTTGTAGCATACAAGGTGGCGCCATCAGATTTTTTTATAAGACAAGGTGGAAGTTCTATGTCATCCAATTTGACTACTTGTGCCCCATCGGATTCATCAAGCAGTCCCTTTTCTTGCAGTATTTCCACGATTGGTTCCATCTTATCATTATAGAAGGCTTCCCCTGCATATGAATTAAACTCAATCCCCATAAGATCGTATATCTTCTTAAACTCCTTCAGTGATTCATCCTTGAACCATTTCCAAAGCTCAAGAGCATCAGCATCCCCATTCTCCAGGCGTCTGAACCAGTCGCGGCCTTCTTGTTCAAGCTCCGGCTGACTTTCTGCGGTCTCATGAAATCTTATATAAAGCTCAAGCAGCTCCTGTATCGGGTTCTTCTTTACTTCTTCCTCTGTGCCCCACAGCTTATATGCCGTGATGAGTTTGCCGAACTGAGTACCCCAGTCCCCTAAATGGTTGATTTTGACTGTTCTGTATCCACATTTTTCATAAATAAGCGAAAGCGAATTTCCAATAACGGTTGACCGCAGATGACCCATGGAAAATGGTTTAGCGATATTTGGCGAGGAAAGGTCAATTGTTACAGTCTGACTTTCACCAATGTCGAGATCACCATAATGATTCTTCTTTTGCCGTATTTCATTTAATAGTTCTTTGGCAACTTGCCCCTTATTTAAGAACGCATTTATATAGCCGCCAACTGCTTCAAAACGATCGAATGGTCCTTTGACCCCGCTTTGCAAGCGGGAACATAAATCTTTGGCAATTTCAGGTGGTGGCTTTCTCGTCGTTTTCGCCAATTGGAAACATGGAAAAGCTAAGTCTCCCTGCTGCAAAAATTTTGGTTTCTCAATTAACCGCTCTATCTCATAAGAAGTATGAACTTCCTCCAACACAGCGGCAAGCAATTCTGAGTAAAGTTTTACATATTCCATTAAAAAACCCCCTTATAAATACAAAAACTCCCGCCTCTATATAAGAGACGAGAGTAAATCCCGCGGTACCACTCAAATTGTTCCAGCATAAGGAACCTGCTTTCATTGATAACGGGTAAATCCCGGCCGGCCCTACTCGATTTGAGGCAAGCATCTCAAAAGTGCGCTTCATCATTCATATGCACCAGGCTTCCACCGTCCCTGGCTCGCTATAGCAAATATAGAATAATTACTCTCTTTTTCATCGATTTGATATTTTTACCATTATAAACAATCAAGAAGACATTTTGCAATCAATTTTTCACTGTCAAAAGCGAATCAAATTCTTGAATCGAACGTTTGTGTTCATCGTACTTTTCAATATAGTTGCCGCCGTTATAATCGCCAATCACTTTGCGCCAGAAGTTTCTGGCCGGCTCATTTTTCTGAACCTGGGTAATACTCCAGTTCCCAGGGAATAAGTCAAACAGCTTGACGGCCGCATCCGTCCCAAATCCTTTCCGGTAGAATTTCCTCATGATAAAAAATTCAAGGATGACATTGGGAACTCCACTTTCGACCATTGCAAAACCCGCCAGTTCCCCATCATGCATGATAAAAAAGGCATGTAAATCAGCTTCAGTCCAATATGGTTGTAAATCAAATGGAGCAAAGCTGCCATTCACTTCAAGCTTGATATCCTGAAAGACGGTAAATTCGTAAATATAAAATTGAACTAAATTTTGAAGAGTTGCTTCATCCTCTTCTTTAACACGCACTAAATCAATCACATGGACTCCCCTTTTTTTAAGGCTCTTTTCTCAAACTTTGTTGCTTTTGACTACAAAATAAAATTAAATGACCCATTTTTCTTCGCAAAATTGACTCCTTTGTAAGAAAAGAGCATGCCAACTTAATACCGACCTGCAAAATGGCCTTTTAATACGTTAAAATCGGCTTTAGGATTTTAACAACAATCTTTACGAAAACAGCCTTTTTTAAAAGTTATGACTAAGAATTCGTGCATTTAACCGAAAATCCTTTTTATCATTAGGCTCTTTTCTCAAACATTGTTTCGATTGACTACAAAATAGGATTGAATGACCTGTTTTAGTCCGCAAAGTTGAATCTATTGTTAGAAAAGAGCATGCAAACTTAATACCGACCTGCAAAACGGCTTTACATTAAGTTAAAATCGGCTTTAGGATTTTAACAACAATCTTTACAAAAACAGCCTATCATTAAAATGATCTTAAAATCACCCTGTTTATAAAGTGAAAATGAGCCCTCATCTAATTAGATAAGGACTCATTATACTAATATTCTTCTATTTGCCAAGTATGTGTGAACTGGATACAGCCCTTTAATGTTTGTGCGACTGGACATCCTCGTTCAAAAACATTCAATGCTCTTTCGGCAGCTTCTTTTTTTCCGGCAGGGACCTTCAATTCATAGTGACAGCTGATTTTCGTGATTTTTAGGACTCCTTCCGGTGCTTCAATTGTTCCTTGGACGTTTGCCTTGACCTTATCAGGTGAAGTAGGTATTTTACGCGCCTCCAGCGCGCCAGACAGGGTTCCTACCAGTCAGCCGCCTGCTGCAGAAACAATATGGTCTAGCGTTGACGGATATTCTACCTCTGGATTCACACCATAAAATTGCTTCACACCACCATGGACGCCAAAAATCAAAGGCTCACTAAAACCATCAATGTAAGCCTCCCTGATTTTATTGGGAGTATCCTTTTGGAGCACTGTTATCTTCGTTAGCGCAATTGGCTCGGACAATTATACGATCCCTCCTCGATTTTCTAACTCCACCATATAAGAAACTGTGCAATTTTTCAAATAATAACCTAATTTTTTAAAATAGGCAGCCCGACTTTTTTAATCTATGATACAAGCTGATGCTCGTCCGATATTTTTTCATATGATGTTGTTGTAAGGTTCGGATCTTACCTATCTTCTTAAAGGAAGGAGGTGAAGAGATGTTAATCACTGCGATTGTTGTTCTTTTGCTGGCACTTGCTTTGGTCGTTGCAATTCTGTTGAACCAAGACGCACTTGCTGATGTCCTTTACACTTGCATCGGCGAAGTAATTGCTGCCGAAAACGGTGCTGCTTAATCTCTGAAAGATTTGTGACCTGAAGTTCCTTACAATCTCCCTGGCTATACCGGTATTAGCCGGGGAGATCTTAATTTTAGATAGAAAGGGTGTATTTTATGAATGAGAATGATATCAAGCCGCATATTGACCGTTTAAAAAAAGATCCTTCATTGAATGAAATCCTTAATTTTACACAGGCGGTCCTTAAGAAATCATCAGAAAAACCGGACGAGGGAAAAGTAACAGATCATATTAAAGCAGATGGGAATAATCAATTGAATGCAGACACACTTGATACACTGGTGGCATCTGCTCAAAGCTTTTTAAATCCAGCTACTTTATCATTGCTTTCCAAAACCTTGAATCAATCAGAATTGAAAAAAGAAGATTCCAAAAGTTCCAGCTTAAAACATAAGGTTGAACAGCTTTCTGCCGAAATGAACGAAGTTAGGGAGGAACTGAACCAAACCAAAACGCAGTTAGCAGAAAAAAACAAACGTTTAGAAGAACTTGAGGAAACTGTCCAATATCTTAAACGAAGGAGGAGACGGTGAATAAAAGTAGAGTCCTTCATTCAATGAAGAACTCTATTTTTGTGCGGGAAGAGCTTAATTTTTAAAAAGTCAGTGCCAAATAGATAGCGGTTCCCCACATAATCGCAGCGGATATCTTATTTAAGATATCGAGAAAACCATTTGACTTCCTTAACCTCCCCACTTGATGGCCAACAAAAGCAAGGGCGAAAAACCACATCCAGGAAGTTAAAACACAGGCCAGAGCAAAGGTGATTTTCGCAGGTCCCGAATATGTCAGTGAACTCGTTCCTATCACTCCGATTGTATCCATGATCGCATGTGGGTTTAGCAAAGAAACTGAAGCAGCAAAGGTTATTTGTTTTTTGGCGGAAAAGGCTTCCTGTTTTGCTGTAACTTCAGATGGCTTACTTCTCCAGGTTAAATAACCCATGTAGATTAAAAATAGTATCCCAGCTGTTAAAAGCAATGCAGTCAGCCAGGCAATCTGCAGAACGATTACCGATATTCCTAAAACAGCCAAAGTGATCAAGAGTGTATCACTTATCGAAGCTGTAAGAATAACGGGCAATACTCTCCTATATTGTTTGTGTATCGATCCCTGGTTGAAGACAAACACATTTTGGACTCCTAACGGAAGGATCAGCCCGAAAGCAAGGATGAAACCATGAATTCCTGCTGCTAGCATAAGTCTTCTTCTCCTTCTGCCATCCACATGAATTTTTTCCAAGGCAGCCATCCACTGCCATGCCAATTTTATATAAACAGTTCACTTACAACAGAAAAGGACCTAGCCTTAAGTCCTTTTTCAATTAAACTTTAAATATTTTCTGTGAGATACTGAAAACAGCTATACTGATAATAAACGCAAAAATACCAGAGTGAATTTTATTTTCCCAAGTAATGATATGATTGGAAAAGGTTAGGATTGTAGCGACAAAAAAGCTCGTGAAAAGCACCTGAGGGAAATTTAATTTTTTTTTCATTTTAACCCCTTTGATTTTAATAGACTCACATAATCTAATATTGCCAAATCTACCTGGTCGATGTGTACAGCGTCTTTAAGGTCCCAGAGTCTTATATCAGACATTTCTTCGTTTTGTTGGAAGGGGCGCAGAGAATCAGTTGTCGAATAGTATAACGGATTGAACTTTTCGGCTCCGTTCAGAAGATTTTTCACCCATGCCAGGCCAACAAATTTAAGATCAACGACGGATTGTCCTGTTTCTTCAAGAAGTTCTCTTCGAGCGCAATCTAAAGGTGTTTCACCTTTCTCCCTCTTTCCAGCCGGAACTTCCCATTGCTGCCTGAAGGAGTTGTATCCAATCAGGTATCTCCCCTTCACCTTGATAATGGCATACGATCCTGCCAGCGGCTGGTATTGCCACATATCCATTTCTTTTATTTCTAGAATTTCTTTCAATTTAAAACCATTATTTTGTTTCGTGACCATGTAGCAATCGTCCTTGTTCGTCACGTACCCTCGCACCGAAATGGACATGCCAGTGCATATGCTTATTGCTCTGGTAGTTTCCAATGTTCGTAGAAAGCGTGCAGGCCCCATACTCCTTTTCTAGCTTAGAGGCAACCTGCTTTACTACCTGAAGAACATCACTCATTATCTCGGCTTCCTCATTGGATACTGATAAAAAAGATAAAATATGTTTTTTGGGAATGACAATAATATGTACCTCATAATATGGCCGAGTGTGATAAAACGCGAGAGTGTGCTCCGTTTCAAACACCTTTTCCACCTGGGTATTGCCGGATAATACCTCATCACAATAGAAATCTTCCCATCTTTGTTCAGCGATCATTTGAACACCTCTTTTCATTACCTTTCTCCACTCAGGGACAATGAGCTCAAGTTTCTTTTTTGAATAACGCAGCTATTAACGCTGAGTTTCCAAATTGTTTGGTCTCATGTTCCATATCACTCATTTTCCGGATTTCAACCGCTGTGAATTCGTGAAAAATCCTCGTAAGTTTTTCAGCAGTAAATCCTAAACCGCCTCGCATGCTTTTACCTCTATACACTTCCCAATCAGAAATAGCTGCTCCGCCCAGCTCACCCCCCTCGACAAAGCAGGTTAGCGCGAATAAACCACCAGGCTTTAAAGCTCTCTTAACCAACTCTATGTAATTCATCCTCCTGTGTGGCGGGATATGGTGGAAGCACCCTGAATCATAGACAAGATCATATGTACCTTCTTCAATTTCCATTTCAAAAATATTTCGTTGAATAAAATTCACTTGTACCTTTTGTTCTTTTTCCCTTTCTTTAGCCCATTCCAGTCCTTCTGAAGATTGGTCGACTGCATCCACTTGAAAGCCATTCCTGGCCAGATAGATTGCATTTCTTCCGGGTCCACAGCCTAAGTCCAGCACTTTGCCCGCCACAAGTCTCTTCATTTCGATATATTCCACTAAATTCTCGTCGGGATGGTTTTCAAAAAAAGGTACTTTTCTTTCTCGGTCAGAGTAAAAATTATCCCAATTAAATTGACTTTCTTCTTTCAGAAGATGATCTAGCATTGTTAATAAATCCTCATAACTATGTATTGTTTCTTTCATAACATACCTCCCCAATACTCTGTTATTTATCCTCTCACCGGTGAAATAAGGTGGAAGTGACGCTTGTTGCTATTTGGCTTGATCAATATCGGCCTCATCGACCCCGAGTAGTTCAACGTAACCTCTTCTTCCGTAAAAGCTTTTAGCGCATCGATTAAAAAGGTGCTGTTCAACGATAGTGATAATTCCTTATCACCATATAATTCAATGATTTGCTGTGTTTCTTCAATTTTTCCAAAGTCCGGGGAATAGGAGGTAATCTTAACGGTGCTTCCATTTATTAATTCCAATTTAACGTTGTTGTTCCTTGATTCCCGGTTAAATAAACTGGCGCGGTCGATTCCTTTTAAAAATTTGGATGTGTGGACTGTAATCATTGTCTTTGGATGTGCTGGGATGAGACTGTTAAGATTAGGATAATTTCCTTCAATTAATCTTGTGTACATTGCCAGATTAAGAGTTTTAAATACGAGATAATTCTCACTAACATATACAGTAATCAAGTCATTAGCACTGTTGAATAGTCTCATAAATTCTTTAACTGATGCTAGCGGTATCACATAGGAACCTTCGATATCAATTTCAACTTCGCTTTCTCTCATCGCTAATCTGTGGGAATTAGTGGCTGCACAGATGATTTTGTTTTCCTGTAAAGTGACCAGCAACCCGGTCAAAACTGGGCGGGTATCAATTGACGAAGCAGCAAACGCCGTTTGGCTTATCATTTCTTTTAAAAGAAGGCCAGGTATTTTGACACTCTTACCATGGACCAGTACTGGAGTGTTAGGATATGCCTCAACGTCGAAACTGCTCAACACTACAGAGATTTCCTCAGTCTTGATTGATAGTTTATGCAGATCAATTAACTCGACCGTCAGTTCTTCTGGCAGCTTTTTCACCAATTCAACTAAATATTTGGCAGGAACCACAACGCTTCCTGTTTCATTAACAGTCAACTTCCCTTCAGCCCCGAACGGGATGGTTTTCTCAACAAAAAATAAATGATTGCTGACAATAAGAGTCAACCCTTCAGCATGAGCTGTCATTTTCATCCCATTCATGATTTGCGGTTCTGCTTTAGCTGATATACTTCTGCTTAATTCAGATAATGCTTCATAAAAACTGTCTCTATCAATTTTAAATTTCATGACCTTTTTCCCTTCATTCCACCTTTATAGTTAATTCGACAAATCTTTGGAAAATCCTTGTAAAAACAGAAAAAAGCGACCTTCTTTTTAGAAGAATCGCTTAATGTAAAAATCTTTATTTTTCCAAAATAACCTGGATCACATGGCCTACTCCGGTATGCAATTGACCTTCAACTCGTTCCTGTTCTCCGTAAAAGAAATGCATTATTTTAAACCCTTTCAGCCATTGTAAAAGGTCTGCTGGATCGTATAGCATATCTATTTTTTTTGGACCGCCTGTACCATATCTTACCTGGTCCTCGGAATACACTTCAAGCATCACTATGCCTCCAGGTTTAACAGCAGATACTAATTTATCAAATACTGTTTTTTGGTCTTGCTTGGAAAAATGGCCAAAAACCATAATGGCTGCATCAAATTCCTCAACTGGGACCTAATCTTGGATTAAATCTTTTTGTTTTGTTGTGATATCGACTCCATAACGATCAGCCAGTGCTTCAGTTTTTTTTAAGCCATTCAGCGCATAATCATAGGCTGTAACTTCAAGACCTTGTCTGGCAAGGTAAACAGCATTCCTGCCTTCTCCTTCCGCGAAGCATACCACTTTTTTTTCCTTCTCCAGCCTGTTTGCCTGCTTTTTTATAAAAAGGTTCGGCTCTTCACCATAAACATATTGTTCAGAGCTAAAACGCTCATGCCATGAATTTTCCATACTCTCACTCCTTCCTAATTATTATACCCAATACCCTTTTTTTAGTATGATTAAAGAACATAAGGCTAACCTATTTTTTATTGGGTAAAAAAGATAAGGAGGTGGAATAAGTTGAAAGAATTAATGTCGATGGACGAGGTTAAAAGCTTGATTAGTGACAATGAGTTAAGCTTTATTTATGTATTAACCGACAGTTGAAGCGTCTGCCATGGTTTGCTTCCTCAGGTTGAGGAAGTGATGAAAGATTTTCCGAAAATTGAAACCGGTCTGGTCAATGCTGGAAAGGTCGAAGAAATTGCGGGTTTCCTGATGGCCTTCACCGTTCCCGTGCTCGTCCTCTATGCAGATGGGCGAGAGTATTTAAGGGAAGCCAGGTTTGTCCAGGTTGAAAAGCTAAGGGAAGACCTCAGCAAAATTTATGAAGGTTTTTTCGGTGAATGAGGAGGAGCTTGGGAAAAACCAAGCTCCTTTTCATTCTTCCAAGCCTAGGTAATCTTTATATATTAATTTTCCTTCTGTTGAATATGCAGAGATTTTTAGTCGCAAAGCTTTGGGCATTTACAACATCAGATTGATGGTACCAGTATTTCCTGCTATTGCTTGTTATGATTTCGGCATTATACTCCCCATTGTTACCCTCTAGAATAATCTTCTCGATTTCCGGCTGGATATCATCCATTAAAATTGACTGCATTTACAACATGTATAAATTTCCATTTGGATTAAGGTATAAATACCTTTGTGTAAACCAAAATAATCAATGGGACCAACTTCCTTTCATAAGGAGAAATAACATGAATATAGAAACGATAAGGAGTGCAATCATGGGTATATTAAGCGGTAATCCTAAAGATGAACCAATGCATTATGGTGAGGTATACGGCACATGGAGCCATCTATCCGTCAATCACGGACTAATTGCAGCTTACCAGACGTTTATCAATCATATCGGTGATGAGGATCTGAAAAAGCTTGTTCAGGAAGCCATTGAAACAATGCAGGATGAAAACAAGCAGGTTGAGGAATTACTTAAAGCAAATGGGATTGGCCTTCCTCCTGCGCTGCCGGAACGCCCGGTTGCCCACCTGGAAGATATCCCTCCTGGGGCAAGATTCAGTGATCCTGAAATTGCGGCAGCTGTTTCGAAGGATGTTGCAGAAGGCTTAGTTGCTGCCAGCACGATGATTGGTCAAGCCATCAGGGAGGACATTGCAGTAATGTATGGGCAGTTCCATATGGCCAAAGCGACATTCGGAGCTAAGATGCTCAAATTGAATAAAACTAAAGGTTGGCTAATACCTCCTCCATTGCAAGTTAAATCCACAGAGAGTTAAATAATATTTTGTAACTTTAACATGAGGAAAACAGCAGATCCCTGAGGATCTGCTGTTTAAGATTGAACAAAATGATTGACCTTAAGTTGTCCGAAGTCTACTCAGGTACGGACAAAACTACGGCTGCTTTAATAGCATTTAGCAGCTGCCTCGAAAAGATGACTACAACTTGAAGGCTGTGTTTGCAGGAATGCTCTAAGGGCAACAACCAATGTTAAATCACCTGAATTATTTCTTCCATACCCTCTTGTTCTCGACTCGCCTGGTATATCCAAGTGCATCGAGACGCTCCAGGAAAGGAATCATGTATTTCCTCGATAACTCCACTGCTTCCTTAGCCTGGGATACCTCAAACTCATCCCCTGTATGTTTTCTTAGTCTCTCAACTGCATCCGCAAAAAGAGCTCCGTACCAGGCATATTGATCATCAAGCAGGACAATCTCACCCTGGTCTTCTAGGAACCGTTTCAACTCAACTGCTATGGAATCCGGGATTCCGGCATTTTTTATATAATCGTTCAGATAAGCAACTTTTAGGCCATCTGACTTTAGTTCGTTAAGCATATTCTCTGTACGCTTCTCCCAGTTTTTCGGGACATGGGGTACAAAGTTTGCCAGGTAAATATACTGTTCTTTCCTTCTAAATAACCCCTTGTTGATTCCATTATCGATAATGAATTCCAGCAGGGTTTTAGAAAAAGATTTTTGCAGTGATTGTAGCAATTCTGCTTTGTTTATCCCAGCTCTCATAGGGTTTTCCTGATGATAATCTTCCAGCCGGTCCTTGATATCTTCTTCAATGACTTCGACAACAGCTGCAAGAGCGTATTCCTTATTCGAAATCTGGACGAATTGATCATCACTCATATTGGCCAAAATCGATCCTTCATCAAGAGCAGTTCGCTTTATCAGTTCCTCGACAGATAAACTCTTCGCTTCATATAAAGCGGCGTTAATTCGTTCAATAGGAGTGCCTGCCTTCTTTTTCTCCAGCTCTTGAATCGTCTGCTGACCAAATCGATATTTATTTCCACGCGGATCAATTACCCATCCGCCGCCAATCGTTTCCTGCGGACTTGGCCTGCGGACGATGAACCGGTCTCCACGCTTCGTGACGATTTTTTCCTCAAGACGCAGCTGACAAAGGATTTCCCCATTGTCCTCTTTTAGTTCATTTCGGTCAAAAAAGACTATCCGGCCCATTACTTCAGCCGTGCCAATATGACACTTAATAGGCGTCCTTTGTTTTACCAAATGCTCAAGGTCCTCAACCACTCTGATTGCGACATCAATCGTATTCGTTACGATAAAATGTTCAGATGAAACAAGGACTTCACCACGTTCCAGATCATCTCTTGAAACACCGGACAGATTGATGGCTGCCCTCTGCCCTGCATATGCGGTTTTTGCCGGCTGATGATGAACTTGCAGCTGACGCGCTTTGACTTCAAGTCCGGATGGCAGGACTTTTAACAACTGCCCCTCTTCAACTGTCCCTTCGTAAACAGTCCCTCGGACAACGGTACCTTGTCCTTTGACCGTAAATACCTGGTCAATCGGCAGCCGGAATGCCCCCTTGGCATCACGCATATCCTGCTCTTTCAGCGTTTCTATGATCAATTCTTTTAATTCATGGATTCCTTTTTTAGATAGACTGTCAACCATCATAAAAGGGGCATTCTCAAATACTGTGCCTTCAAGTTCACCAAGGATGTCGTCCTTCACAAGTTCAACGAATTCTTCTTCAACCCGGTCAATCTTGGTAATTGCAATAATACCTGAACGTATTCCCAGGAACCCTAGAATATCCAGGTGTTCCCTTGTTTGAGGCATGACACCTTCATCAGCTGCAACTACCAGTACTACAAGATCGATTCCAGCAACACCGGCAATCATCTGGCGGATGAAACGCTCATGTCCGGGCACATCCACGACGGAAATTTGAAGTTCCTCATCTTCATATAATGGCGCAAAGCCAAGTTCAATGGAAATTTGCCGTTCTTTTTCTTCTTTAAGGCGGTCGGTGTCCACGTTCGTCAGCGCTTTAGTTAGTGACGTTTTCCCGTGGTCAATATGTCCAGCCATCCCGATGGTAAAATACCTCTTGCTCAAATGCTGACACCTTCTTTTAATATGTATAAAATAACTCTAACTTTAAAATAACAATAGTTCAAGCAATGAAAATTTGAACAAATCGGGCTACTTGTTCAGCATTGCTCCAATTGCTCCGCTGAATTCCCCGTTTTGCAGAAAAAACGGATCGAGACCTGACATTTTACAATAAAAATCCAGGCTTTCCTGCAATGGCTTATTTCCTGCCAGCGTACTTCCTATGAAAATGACTTTTTTTGTTTCGTGATTAGCTGCTGTTTGTACAGTTAGGAGTGTTATGGTTTCTGCAACCATATTCAAAATTGAGGCCATTTTATCAGCCGAGGAGCTTGAGATGACTGCTTCTGACTTTGCGAAGTTGCTCGCAGTTAAATCGCCAGGAATCGGGGGTTCTTCTGGATGGTAAATATCCTTCACCAGCAGGTCCACGCTTCCTCTTTCTCCTGATGCAGACAAACTCACTAGACTTGGAAAATCACTACAATCGGCTAAAAGTTTTCCAAATCCCATAAAAGTACCACCGCCGACTCCGCTGCCAAAAACCCTCTCGTAATGTTCCCCTTCAATTTTAAACCATGAAGTGCCTGTACCTATATTTATAAGCAGGGACTTTTCGCCAATATTCAAGCCTTCTTTCATCATTAAATAATTCGCACCTTCACATGCTGCCGTAAATTCATCGACAATCTCTGCTTCAGGAAAAAAATCTTTTTTAATTTTACCTGCTCTCCCGCCTGTCAGGACGATTGTCTTGTTTGAGGAAAGAATTTTCAACCATTCAAAAGCATCATCCATTTCACTGACCGACTGCTTTCGAAAATGCATTCTGCCCCTTTCTACATAAGCTATTTTTATTAAAGTTCCTCCAGCGTCTATGCCAATACTATGATTCATGAGGAATCTCCTTTCAGGAATATAACCCAAGGTTTATTTTACTTCCTATTGTAAGACTCCGGAAAACCTGAAATCAATGAAAAAGCGGCAGTTCCTTTTAAACTGCCGCTTCTAGCATTAGCTGTCTTGCCGCTCATTAGCTATAAAACAAAAACGGGTTGACCAGCAGATCGTGCTAATTGCGAGTACCATGCCAGTATTATGGGTTGTAATGATAATAAACTGGCAGGAGACCTGTAACAATTTAGCCGCTAACACTCCTGTCGGTCCTTGGAGTACTTTTTATTCAGCCTTGATCGGAACGACTTTTCCGTCCTCAATCGCTGCAACAATCAGTTCGCCTTCAAATCCGCCGTTCGGGTCAATCTTTGGAATGACATATACTTTCTTGTCTTCTGGCAGATTATCCAGGCCATCCTGCATATGCGCCATGATTTTTTCAGGGTCGTCTACAGAGCCTGCCGCTTTTATCGCTTCCGCAAAAACATACATCGCGATATAATTCAAGCCAGCTTCTGAACCGGGGTCCTCATTATACTTGGCACGATAATTCTTCACGAATTCTGGAATACCTGGACTGTCAGAATCAACAAGCGGCATAACTCCAATTGCTCCATTAAGGACATCGTAGCTGCCGGTAACCTTCTTCATTTCATCGAACTTTGCCTGGTCCATGACAATGAATCCGCCTTTGAAGCCAAGTTCTCTCGCTTGTTTGGCAACTTTTGCAGTTGGCTCGGACGGTCCGCCAATAAATAATACATCAGGCTTCTCCTTCAGTGCATTTGTAATGATCGTGAAGAAATCAGTATCCTTCGCGAAGTCGATCGAAGAGTTATACACGACTTTACCGCCCGCCTTTTCCCAGTGAGGCTGCAGCTTTTCTGCCCAATCCTTCCCGTATTGTGAAGCAGTCGGAAGGAAGGCGATTTTCTTGCCGAATTTCTCCATTGTATAATTTGTAAATGGCTCAAGATAGCCATCATAACGAGGAGGTATTCTGACCGTTAATTTATTGCCGCCTTCTGTTACCTTAGGTTCACTTGTATAGGCGCCAATGATGAATTTTTCCTGCTGGTTAAACACCTGCATTGCGGCTACTCCGCCACTGTGCGGTGTGAAAATAATCGGCGTTTTGTTCTCCTGCATCAGTCTCTTGGCATTCGCTCCAGCTTCATTTGGCAAATATTTGTCATCCAGGGAGACGACATTGAATTTATATTTCTTGCCATTTACTTCGACTCCGCCAGCATTGTTAATTTCTTCGGCTGCCATTTTTACGCCATTCAATGTACGTTCTCCGTAAAAGGCTGCAGGTCCGCTTAACGGTCCTGTATATCCAATATTAATCGTTCCTTCTCCTGATTGAGCTTCAGCATCTGTTCCTCCTGTATCTGTTTTTTTCGAGTTGTTGCAAGCGGCAAGGCTGAAAATCAAAGCAAACATCACACTTAAGACTAATAACAGTTTAGACTTCTTCATTTGCTTTCCCCCTTAATTTGTTTTCTTAATATTCAGAAATATCATCATAAACCGCTTCGCAACCACCTCCCTATAGACAGAAGTTGTATTAAGCACCTATATAAGCTTTCTTAATCTCATCATTTGCGAACAGCTCCTCTGAAGTACCCTCCAGCACAATAGCCCCATTTTCAAAAACATATCCTTTATCGGCAATTTTCAACGCAGCATTGGCATTTTGTTCCGCAAGCAGAATCGTGGTGCCCTCCCGATTGATGGTCTTAATTACATCAAACATCTGTTCAACAATCAACGGAGCGAGTCCGATCGAAGGTTCGTCGAGAAGCATCAGCTTCGGTTTTGCCATGAGCGCTCTGCCAATCGCAAGCATTTGCTGCTGTCCCCCACTAAGTGAACCAGCCATATCATCCTGCTTCTCTTCTAAAATAGGGAAAAGTTCAAATACGTGTTTCATCGACTGCTTTATCCCTTTCTTGTGCTTTCTATGGACATAGGCTCCCATCTTCAAATTCTCCTCTACTTTCATTGAAGGGAACAGTTTGCGTCCTTCTGCACACTGGACAATGCCTGATTGGACAATTTTATCAGGAGAGCGTTTGTTAAGGATTTCGCCTTCATATTCGACACTTCCAGTAGATGGTTTGTGCAGCCCGCTGATCGTCTTGAAAATAGTGCTTTTCCCTGCCCCGTTTGCCCCTAGTAAAACAACGATTTGACCAGGATGAACCTCAAGTTGAACATGATGGACAGCTGTGAAGCTTCCATATTTTACTGAAACATCCTGCAGTTTAAGCACTGGCGCTCCCTCCCAGGTAAGCCTTGATGACAACGGGATCATTCCTGATTTCGTCCGCTGTACCCTCAGCGATTTTCTCTCCGTAGTTGAGAACCATGATTTTATCTGCCAGCTTCATGATCATTTGCATTTTGTGCTCAATAAGACAGACAGTAATCCCGATATCAACCATTTTCTTCATTAATTGAGCCAGCCCCTCGGTTTCATCAGGGTTGACGCCGGCCGCAGGCTCATCAAGAAAAACAATCTCTGGTTCTGTCGCGAGGGCCAGCGCAAAGGCCGTCCGCTTTTTCTCTTCCTGAGTCAAGCTGCCAACCAATTTCCCGGCAACCTTTTCCAGACCGGTAAAACGAATCACTTCAAGAGCTTTTTCGCGGCATTGTTCTTCTTCTCTTTTCAACCTCTTTGATCTAAAAACCGCATCCAGCAAATTTGATTTTGTTCTTAACCTGTGACCGACGATTACATTGTCAAGTACAGAGGACTGTTCAAACAGATTGGTTGTTTGAAAGGTGCGCGCGATTCCCAATTCAGCTATTTTATTAGGAGGCATATTGGTGATATCCAGACCTTTCAGCATAATGCTGCCTGAACTCGGAGGGTGGAAGCCGCTGATTAAATTAAAAAAAGTAGACTTTCCGGCACCATTAGGTCCGATGATGGCATTGATTTTACCCTTTTCAATTGAAAAATCAACATTATTAACTGCTGTTAACCCGCCAAATTTCTTTGTTAGACTCTTAGTTTCAAGGAACATCCTTATCCCTCCTTCACCTGATTTTCTGCAGCAATTGTGCTTTGTGAAAACCGTTCGTCCAGCTGGGCTTGTGCAAGATTTTTCTCAGCACGTTTTGCATTCCATCCAGCAATCGAACCTGCAATACCTCGGGGGTAAAAGATCACCAGCAGTGTAAGAATCGGCCCAAAAATAAGCATGCGGTAATCCTGGAGAAATTGCAGCTGCTGTGATATCCAGACGACCAAAACAGTCCCCACGATGGGACCTGAAAGCGTGCCGATTCCGCCAATCAACAGGTAGGTCAGCAAATCAAATGTGATGACGATATTGCCGATATCAGGGCCGATGAAGCGGATGAATGAAGCATAGAGTGCTCCTGATAATCCTGCAAAAAAAGTTGAGAGTACGAATGCTTCAAGTTTATTTTTCATAGTGGATATACCGATGGTTTGCGCCAGATCCTCACTATTGCGTATTGCAATGTAAGTCCTTCCTGTAAGGGAATGCACAATTCGGTAAACAATCAGGATGACAACAAGCAGGATGACGAGGACAAGGTAATATTGTGATAAGGGTGTTTCAAAGGAAATCGGTCCGATATTTGACGGTGCCGGAATCCCAATAAGTCCTCGGACGCCCTCTGTTAAGCTGTCCCACTTATCAATGACAAGGTAAAGGATATACCCTACACAAAGCGTATAAATGGCAAAGAAGTGCTCTTTTGTCCTTAGTGCAATCAATCCAACCAAAAATCCAAGAATGCTGGTGATGATCAGGGCGAGAACAAAAGCCAGCCAGAAATTCATCTCCGCTTTTACTGTCAAAAGTCCCAGGGAATACGCACCAACAGCAAAAAAACCAGCATGTGCCAATGATAGATACCCTGTATATCCGGCCAATAGATTAAGGCCGTAGACACCAATCATCCAGATGAAAGAGAGAGTCATAATATGGATGAAATAGTCATTTTGCGTCACAAATGGAAAAACGACGGCAAAAACCACAAGGGCCAGAATGATATTCCGTTTATTGATAATCTTCACCACTAGTGTCCCCCCTTTGCAAAGAGACCTGTTGGTTTTACTGATAGAATGATCACCAGCAGGATGAACGCGATAATATCTTTATAATCATTTGATATATACGTTGCCCCCAGGCTTTCGCTGAAACCTAGAATGTAACCGCCGATGATGGCTCCTGGAATGCTGCCCATACCGCCAAGAATGATGATAACAAATGCTTTTAAGATGACGAGCTGTCCCATGCCGGGAAAAACCAGATTGATAGGCGCAGCCAGAGAGCTGGCAATCGCCGCAAGCCCTCCGGATATCAGAAACGTCAGCATCGCGACCCGGTTGGTATTAATGCCCACAAGGTTAGCTCCGTCACGGTCCTGTGACATGGCGATGATGGATGCCCCTGTATACGTCTTTTTCAGGAAAAGATAAAGCAGAACCATCACAGCTATCGCCGCAATGATGATGAGCAGTCTTTGCATAGTAAAGGTCAAACCGAATAACTGGATGACCTGGCCATAGGGAGTTGGCATTGTTTGATAGTCCGCTCCCCAGACATACTGAGCAAAAGCTTCCAGAAACAACAGAATTCCAATTGCCGCAATTTTGTCGTGTATCGGCGGTGCGTGCCGTAATGGGTAAAAAACCAATCGTTCCATCAGCACGCCAATAAGTCCGACAACAATGACAGAAACAAGGATTGCCAGCCAATAATGAAGGCCATACTGGACCATCATCATCAATGTGATATAACCACCCATCATATACAGGGCACCGTGGGCGAAATTCGGGATATGAAGGATACCGTAAACTAGAGTCAGCCCAAGGGCCACCAGTGCATAAACACTTCCTATGGTAAGCCCATTGAATAGCTGTTGAACCAAAATCTCCATCAAGATCCTCCTTAAAATTTGATAGCTGCCTTGGACGGGTTTTTTTACCTGACCTGCTTTTCAGCCTTTTCCCGTTCTTCTTCCTGTAATTTACGCCATAATATCTTGCCGCTGCTTGTCATTGGGAACTGTGACCGGAACTCGACCTCACGCGGATATTTGTACGCCGCCATATGCTGTTTGGACCATTCAATTATTTCATCTTCACTTACTGCACCATCGTACCCCTCATTTAGTATGACGAAGGCCTTCACGGATTCCCCTCTTCTTGGATCTGGGATACCAACAACCACCGCCTGCTGTATCGCCGGATGTTTGTAAAGATACGATTCCACTTCAGTTGGCCATACCTTATAACCGGAGGCATTGATCATCCTTTTGACGCGGTCGACCATGAAGTAGTACCCTTCTTCATCGAAGCGGCCTATGTCCCCTGTCCTGAAAAACTTTTTGCCGTCTATGTTTAGAAATGAATTCCTGTTCTCATCTTCCCTGTTGTAATAGCCAACCATTACCTGAGGGCCATTCACAACAATTTCACCAATCTCTCCTGCCCCAAGTTCTTTTCCGGTTGACGGTTCAATGACTCTTGCATCGACATCAAAAGACGGGATTCCAAGGCATTGCATCTTAGGCCTGTCAGGCGGGTTGAAGTGGGTTTGGGCTATTGTTTCTGAAAGTCCGTAGCCTTCCACAAACCTCAGGCCTGTAAGTTTGTACAGTTTTTCTCCAACAGCCTCTGGGAGCGCTGCACCGCCGCCTGATATCGAGGTTAACGTTGCGATATCCTCTTTTTTTAGTTTAGGATTTGCAAGGAAGTCGACGATCATTGTTGCAATTGCCACCCAGTGCGTGCATCCCTGCGATTGAATCAATTCAACTGCTGCCTCGCGGTTCCATCTTGTCATCAGCACCATTGTGCTGCCTGAATAGATCGGCATATGCATGCTGTGGACCATTCCGGTAACATGGAACAATGGCAGAGTGGTTAAATGAACAGAACTTGTGGTAGAACTAGACCAGTGATATGCGCCGATTGTATTCGCCTGCACAGTTCGGTTCGTATGCATACAGCCTTTTGGCAGCCCGGTTGTTCCAGAAGTATAAGGCAGCACAACAAGGTCATCTGCCCCGGTCGTATGCTTTTCAGGTTCATAATGTGCCTCGATGGCTTCCTTCCAATGGAAATGTCCCGACTGGCCGTAAGTTTTTCTTGCTGCCTCTGCCTCCGGGGGCACTGTTCCGTTGAAACCATCCCCTTTATAATCAGAATAAGCCGCAACCACCACATTATTTAATGGAGTTGTTCCTACGAGCGGCTCGACCTTGTCATAAAGCTCCTGGCCGACGAGTGCGGATTTGATGCCGCAATCCTTGATATAAAAGCTCAGCTCTTCTGCAGTAAGCATGGGATTGATGGGCACAACGACTGCATCGGCTCTTGAAATAGCATAGAATCCGATCACAAATTGCGGGGAGTTCTGCATGAATAACAGGACTCTTTCCCCTTTTGCAACTCCCAGCTTCTGCTGAAGGAAGCCTGCAAGGGCGTTGACTTCCTCATTGAGCTCCTTATAGGAAATTGCATTGCCATAATAGTAGATCGCACTCTGATCAGGATATCTCGCTGCACTGACTTTTAAATTTTCATAGAGTGATGTTTCTGGCAATTTCAGAGATTTAGAGATTTTCGGCCAATGCTCAAAATGAAGATTAGGCATCATTCATTCCTCCTTTTTTTACTCAACTGGTTTAAGGGATCTTCTGTTCTTAAAGGCTTCTGCTGCATCTTTGATTGATTTCTTGCCGTCTGGCAGAAATTCAGTCATTCCCAGGAAACCATGGAGCATTCCTGGAACGCACACATATTCTGTTTCTACTCCGGCATTTTTCAGTTTCATGGCAAAGTGTTCACCGCCATCGCATAAAGGGTCAAGCTCTGCTGTCATAATAAAAGCTGGCGGAAGTTTTTCAGTTACATCATCAGGAATCAGCAAAGGTGCGGCAAGAGGGTTTTGTGTATCGGCTGGTGTGTTCAGGTATTGTTCACGGAACCAGTTCATTGTGGACTTTGTTAAATAATAGCCTTCGCCGTATTTTTCATAAGATGGCGTATATTCAAAGCCTGTAGACGGGTAAAACAGCATTTGGTAAGCAATCGACGGTGTCTGCCTTTCTACTGAAAGAAAGCTGACAGCAGCTGCAAGATTTCCTCCTGCACTATCACCTGCGACTGCGATAAAGTTTTCATCGATATTCAGCTCTTCAGCGTTATCAAACACCCATTTAGCAGCTAGATATGAATCTTCAACTGCTACTGGAAATTTGCTTTCAGGTGCAAGACTGTAATCCACAGAAACGACTATACATTCAGCTTCATTTGATAAGGTGTGGCAGAGGGCATCATGTGTTTCAATGTTGCCGATCACCCAGCCGCCTCCATGGTAGTAAACAATGGCTGGCAGCTTCGACTCTCCAGTTTCCGCAGGGTTGTAGATCCTGATCTTTATTTCTCCGTTAAATCCAGTAATCTTCCGGTCTTCTGTTTTTGCCTGTTTTTCAGCTCTGCTCATTTGTTTAGCAGATTGTTCAAATCCCTTTCTGGCTTCCTCCAATGGCAGCTGTTCAAGTGGCGGAACAGGGTTGTTGGCGAATGCTTCGAGAAGCGCTTTTACTTCAGGTTTTAATTGCATATACTCTCCTCCTCTTTATGTAAACGCTATCATTTTATACCGCGATGATCCGTTTTTTATCTATAAGCATAGGAACCTTTTTAAATATATTTTGCTGGGAAACGAATTCAAGCTCCTTTTCAAACCCATGTTTGCTCAGCATCCGTCCAACTCGGGAGGCTTTTAAAATATCATCACTATTTTGATTGTGCCCATGGTAGAAACTGTACGCAGCATAGGCTGAATCAGTTAGAAAGAACTCGCCGCCGAATTGCTTGATGAGGGCGTCAATAAAGCAGCCCGCTCCCTGGAAATCTTCTACATTAAATTCATTGGAAGAACCTGAGCAGACAATTACGATCGTCTCACCCTGATATCTTTTTATAATATGGTTGGCAACTGCCTTGCAGTTCAACAGGGACGCAGCATATACTGCGTTGGCTTCTGCAGAATTCTTGAGCGCGACCGTCCCATTGGTGGTAGATAGTATGACAGATTTCCCGTCAATTTTTTCTTTCAATTCCAGAGGATTTGGAGAAAGGAACCCGTCGATCGTTTTTCCTTGGTATTCACCAACGAGAACGAAACTGTCTTTATCCCTGCCGGCAGCTTCCTGTTCAGCAGCCTTTCCATCCAGGACTGGGATTACTTCTTTCGCGCCGAACTGAAGTGCTGACGCGATAGTAGATGTTGCCAGCAGTACATCGAAAACAACAGCGATTTTGTTGTCAGCCATTTTCTGTTTATCGATGTCCTCTTTTTTTAGCAAAAGGTGGACCTTCATCATCCTTCAGCCCTTTCTGTCATTTTTTTTCTGCAGTGTAAAGGGCATATTGGATCAGGCTGCTGACAAACTTATCAAGGTGTGCAAACCGTGAATCCTTCGTCTGTCCCTTTTTCCACCTGTAATAGATTTGCTGACAAATGACTGCAAGCTTGAAATAAGCAAATGTTTGATAAAAATTCATGTTAGTCAGATCCCTGCCGCTTTTTCTTGCGTAATGCTCCAAAAATTCATCACGAGTCATGAACCCGGGTGTTACCGTGACCGGAGGCTTTCCCAACCCTTTTTTCAAAAGATCGGAGTCGTCGGGTTCGATCCAATAGCTCATCGCAACACCCAAATCAGCTAGCGGATCACCTACAGTTGTCATCTCCCAGTCGAATAATCCAACCATTTCGGTCATTTCCTCATTGAACATGGCATTGTTCAATTTGTAATCATAATGGATAATTGCCGGCGTTTCAGATTCAGACACATTCTTCAGCATCCATTGCTTTAACTGCTCAACGCCTTGAACGATATCCGTTTCCGCTCGCTCATACCGGCGAATCCACCCTATGACCTGCCTTTCCATGAAGCCGTCGGGTTTTGTCATTTCCGTAAGCCTTGTCTTTGTATAATCAATGCTGTGCAACTCTACAAGGTGGTTGACCATTGTGTCTGACAAAGACCTGCATATCTCTCTGCCAGGCGTAATGCCTTTAGGAAAATCAGTGTCAAGGACAATCCCGCGCTTTCTCTCCATCACAAAAAATGGACTTCCGATGACACTTTCATCAGCAAATAGAAAAGGTTCCGGAGCAGCATCGAAATGAGGGCTGATCTCTTTCAGGATTTTATATTCTCTTTCCATATCATGCGCTTTTGGTGCCACAGGACCAAGCGGGGGACGCCGTAAAACCGCCTCCCAGTCACCCATCTTCAGCTGGTAGGTTAAATTTGATTTTCCAAAGCTGAATTGCTGTATCGACAGGTTTACTTCAGGAAGATTCGGTAAATGCTCCCTTAAGTAATTTTCGATCGCTCTGGTATCAAGTTCTTCCCCTTGTCTGATTGGAATCGTATCAGAAGCCATAAGTACCATTCCTCCTTTTAGATGAAATATTTATTCGCGTTCTATGATTGTGGCGATTCCCTGGCCGCCGCCAATGCAAGCAGTGATGAGGGCGTAACGTCCGCCTCTTCGCTCAAGCTCATAAGCCGCTTTTGTGATCAAGATCGCTCCTGTTGCTCCCAATGGATGTCCATGGGCAATTGCCCCGCCATTGACATTGACTTTAGAATGATTCATGTTTAACTCTCTGTCACAGGCGATCACCTGCGCAGCGAATGCTTCGTTAATCTCGATGATGTCCATGTCATCAAGAGTCAGACCAGACTTTTCAAGTACTTTTCTGACTGCAGGTACCGGTCCAATGCCCATGATATTTGGATCCACCCCGGCTATTGCCTGCTCCCTCACGACCGCCATTGGTTTAACACCTAATTCCTGTGCTTTCATTCTTGACATAACAATTAACGCTGCCGCAGCGTCATTCAAGCCAGAACTGCTTCCGGCTGTGACCGACCCATTCGGTAAAAAAGCTGGCTTAAGTTGGGCCAGGGCTTCCAAAGTCGTTTGCGGTCTCGGATGCTCATCCTTGTTAAAAATAACTGGTGGACCTTTTCGGACTGGTATTGTGATTGGGACAATCTGTTCGTCAAACCGGCCTTCAGCCATCGCTGCCGCCATTTTTTGCTGGCTTTTAAGCGCGAATTGATCCTGTTCTTCCCTGTTGATTGAATATTTTGTTACTAGATTTTCAGCTGTGATTCCCATTGGCGGATCGCCGATTTCTTTCGGTGACAGCTGGGACTTCCTGAAACCTGGCGGCACAGGGCTGTAAGGTCTTTCCGGTTTATCCATTAAATAAGGTGCCCTGCTCATGCTTTCAATGCCGCCAGCAACATAGATATCACCCGCCCCTGCCCTAATTGCCTGGGCTGCAAGATTGACTGCATTGATACCTGATCCGCACTGGCGGTCGATCGTCAAGGCAGGCAATTCAAGTGAAAGTCCTGTTTGCAGAGCAGTCAACCTGGCAAGGTTCCCGCCTCCGCTGATGACATTCCCCATGATGACATCCTCGACCATTTCAGGCTGAACGTTTGCCCTCCTGATTGCCTCTTTGATAACCTCTGCCCCAAACACATGGGCAGGTACCGAAGTAAGTGCTCCACCCTGCCTCCCGATTGCTGTCCTGACTGCAGATACAATCACTGCATCTCTGTTCATGGATGCTGCCTCCTTTTACAGTACATGTGTTCCGCCATCGACTACCAGTACATCACCGGTAATATAATCCGATGCTGGTGCTGCCAGGAATACTGCTACACCCTTAAGGTCAGTGTCAGATCCGAATTTCCGCAGCGGTGTTCCTTCAAGAATTGCCTGGCCGCCTTTTTCAAGCAGACCCTTTGACATCTTGGTCGGGAAAAAACCTGGTGCAATCGCATTAACGAAAATTCCTCGCGGTCCCCATTTTGCTGCGAGGTCCTTTGTAAAAGTAATGACAGCACCTTTGCTTGCGTTATATCCAATCGCATCCATAACTTTGGGATTGGACCCTTTCAGCCCTGCAACCGAAGCAATATTGATGATCTTGCCTGACCTTTGCTCCAGCATCACTTTTCCCGCCGCCTGTGACATTAAGAACGTTCCTGTCACATTGACATTCAGGACCTTTTGCCATGCTTCAAGCGGCATTTCCTCCGCCGGCGCTCCCCAGGAAGCTCCGCTGTTATTGACAAGGATATCGATCCTGCCGAATTTCTCGACGGTCTGTTCTACTACTTTTTTCACATCTTCCGGGTTGGTGATGTCACATTTCAAAGCAAGCGAGTCAACTCCGATTTCCTTCAACTTCCCGCTAACTTCTTCGCATGCTTCGACACGTCTTGAGCAAACGACCACATTCGCACCTGCCTCTGCGAATCCAATAGCGATTTGCTCCCCGAGACCCCTGCCTCCGCCTGTGACAATCGCTACTTTTCCTTTTAGTGAAAATAGTTCAGATACATGCATTGATGAATCCTCCTTACAAGTATTTTTTCAGTTCGTATCTTGCAATCGCTCGTTTGTGTACTTCATCCGGACCATCCGCCAATCTTAGAGTCCTGATATTCGCCCATGCAGCTGCGAGCGTGAAGTCATCGCTTACACCTGCCGCTCCGAATGCCTGGATCGCCCTGTCGATGATTTTGAGGGCCATATTAGGCGCAACCACTTTGATCATCGCAATTTCGGCCTTGGCATCTTTGTTGCCGACTGTATCCATCATGTAGGCTGCCTTTAAAGTAAGGAGTCTCGCCTGCTCGATATCAATCCTTGCTTCCGCGATCCACTCCTGTATGACGCCCTGATCGGCAAGCTTTTTACCAAATGCAGTTCTTTGCAGAACCCGTTTTGACATCTCTTCAAGTGCCCGTTCAGCCGCACCGATCGTTCTCATGCAATGATGGATTCTGCCTGGACCAAGACGGCCCTGGGCAATCGCAAATCCTTTTCCTTCCCCCCATAGCATATTGGAGGCAGGCACCCTCACATTCTTGTATTCTATTTCCGCGTGTCCATGAGGGGCGTGGTCGTATCCGAATACAGGCAGAATCCTTTTAATCGTTACTCCCGCTGTATCAAGAGGAACAAGAATCATAGATTGCTGCTCATGCTTCGGGGCATCGGGGTCATTTTTACCCATCACAATGGCAATCTTGCAGCGTGGATCTCCAGCACCTGAAGACCACCATTTCGTTCCGTTAATGACATACTCATCTCCATCACGGATGATGCTTGCCTGGATGTTCGTTGCATCGGAGGAAGCGACGTCAGGCTCTGTCATCGAGAAGCAGGACCTGATTTCGCCATCCAGGAGAGGCTTTAACCATTGCTCCTTATGCTCTTCAGTTCCATAACGTACAAGGACTTCCATATTGCCGGTATCAGGCGCAGCACAGTTGAACACCTCTGGCGCAATACTTGACCTTCCCATGATTTCACATAGTGGTGCATATTCCAGATTGGTTAGACCTTCACCGTATTCACTCTCTGGTAAAAACAGATTCCAGAGCCCTTTTTCTTTCGCCTTCTCCTTAAGTTCTTCCATGATTGGGGGAACTTTGGAGAAGGGGTCTTTTTTGTCAATTTGGTCTTTATACACCTTCTCATTTGGATAAATGTATTCATCCATGAACTCAGTCAGCCTGGCCTGATATTCCTTGACCTTCTCCGTATGGTTAAAATTCATCCATACCACCTCTTTCTTTTTCATACTAACTAGTAGGTATGTTCAAGTACTAATATTCTTTTTCCAGCTGAGCAGTGATAATGTTTTTCTGGATTTCCGACGTGCCCTCATAAATTCTTGTGATTCGTGCATCACGGAAATATCTTTCGACCGGATAATCAGAAATATAACCGAGACCGCCGTGAATCTGCACTGCTTTATCGGCGACCCTGTTGTAAACCTCGGATCCATATAGCTTTAACATGGCAGCTTCCTTGATGACCTTCTGTCCGGAATCAACCATCCAGGCAACTCGGTATGTAAAAGACCTGAGTGCTTCGATTTCAACAGCCATTTCCGCCAGCATATGGCTTACTGCCTGATGCATGATGATCGGCTTCCCGAATTGGATCCTCTCTTTGGCATAGGCAACAGACATGTCAAGGAGCTTTTGGGAGGACCCCAGATTACGCGCCGCGAGGCCTGCCCTTCCATTGGCCAGTATTTTCAAGGCATTTACATAACCATGCCCTTCAGTCCCAAGAACATTTTCAACCGGAACCTCGCAATCCTCGAACACCAATTCAGCAGAATGGGATCCCTTTAGGCCCATCTTTTTTTCCGTTTTTCCGACCTTGAAGCCAGGAAAGTCCTTTTCGACGATAAACGAAGTGATTCCTTTCGCTCCTTTTTCTTGGTCTGTCACTGCCATCACTGTAAATACACTTGCCTCTAATGCATTCGTAATATAGTGCTTCAAACCGTTCAGCACATATATATCGCCTTTTTTCACAGCAGTCGTCTTTAAATTAGCTGCATTCGAACCGGCATCAGGTTCTGTCAGGGCAAAGGCACCGATTTTCTCTCCGCTGGCCATAGCAGGCAAATATTTTCGCTTTTGCTGCTCATTGCCCAGCTCGACAATCCCGACTGTGCCGATCCCAGTATGGGCACCAATCAAAGTCGTATAGCCATTGTGCGTCTGGCCGATTTCCTCATACAATGCACATTTCTCCACCATGCCGATACCCAGCCCGCCGTATGCCTCCGGTATGCTTAATCCGAAAAGGCCCATTTCCCTGGAAAGCTGGATGATGTTTTCCGGGATTTTTTCCTCTTCTTCGATTTTCATCGCAACAGGCTCGATCTCACTCTGGATGAAATCACGGACATTTCTTTTTAACGTCAGTAAATCCTCGTCAAAATCAAAGTTCACTTGGGTTCAACACCTCGTTTCTGCTATTTCATTATTGAAATAGGGGTTTAGGACAGAATCTAACCTCTTTATTCCTTAAAATTTGTGTTTATTCCTTAAACTCGCGGCTTTATTCCTGAAAATATGTGTTTATTCCTGAAACTCGGGGCTTTATTCCTGAAATTTTTGTTTTAATCCTGAAAACTATTTTCAAAAATCCCGTTATATTCCTAAATGGCATCCAAGCCTCCGCTATAGGAATAAACCCAGCAATTCTATGCCGGGTTTTGGTTATTAAGAAGCATACCGATGGTACAGGACATCTCCCTTAATGACTTCATTGCCATTTTGATTGACTGCTCTAACGTTGAACCTAAGGGTGTTTTCATTTTCCTCTGCCAGTTCTGCCTTGAGAGTGACGACGTCATTCAGGAAGACCATTCCTTTAAAACGAATTGTATAATCTTGAATGAATCCTTCCTCATAAAATTCGGTGAAAAGCTTTGCCAGGTTCCCCATTGTCCACATGCCGTGAGCAATGATTCCCGGCAGCCCCGCTTTTTTCGCTTCTTCATCGATTGTATGGATTGGATTGTAATCTCCTGAAGCACCGGCATATTTAATCAGGGTAATCCGGTCGACCGGATCTAGCTGAACCTCCTTCAGGGATTCTCCTGCCTTCAATCCTGCTAAACTGCTCATCCGATCAGCACCTTCCTTACCGCTTCTGTGATAATGACCGTTTGCGTGGAGGAAAAGACTAGTTTCCCCATTTCGTCTTCACCAAAGCTTTCTAATACCAGGAAGCCCATTTCACCCTGGGTTCCTTTCTTTTCGAAATAATTTTTGACCACCGAGTAACAGATTATTTCTTCACCTACCAGCAATGGTCGCTCGTAGTGATAAGTCTGTTCCCCATGGATCAGACCTTTATTAGGAAGATTCAGCCCCTGTATTGTTCCGTAATCGAAAGCCCTTGGAAATGTAGGCGGCGCAATGTTCCTGTTATATCGTGACTTTTTGCCTGTTTCCTCATCAATGAAAATGGGATGCAGATCTCCGATGGCTTCGGCAAATTTCCTGACAGCGCCGCGTTCCACAAAGTTTTTTACTTTATTGGATTGTTTGCCAATATGCTCTTTGAACACTGACTTGTCACCTCACATTAATTTTTTGGACCGCCAGCTACATAAATGACCTGGCCGTTGACAAAGGACGATTTTTCATCAGCAAAGAACGCGACTGCGTTGGCGATATCCGCAGGTTTTCCGCTCCTGCCGACCGGAATGCCAGCGACACTGTGTTTAATCAGGTCATCGAATGAGATTCCGATGCGAGCTGCAGTTTCCTTCGTCATTTCTGTCTCAATAAACCCAGGTGCGACCGAGTTGGCTGTTATTCCATAACGGCCAAGTTCGATTGCAAGAGTTTTAGTGAAACCCTGGAGACCTGCCTTGGCAGCTGCATAGTTTGCCTGGCCCCTGTTTCCAAGTGCGGAGGTTGAGGAAATATTGATAATCCGGCCATATTTCTGTTCAACCATATACTTCTGAGCTGCTTTCGCTGCATTGAATGAACCTTTAAGGTGAACGTCCATGACGGTTTGCCAGTCGGAATCCGTCATTTTAAAAAGCAGGTTATCGCGGATAACGCCGGCGTTGTTCACAAGGATGTCGACAGAGCCAAAAGTGTCATGCACTTCTTTCATTGCCTGTTCAACCTGCTCGGAGTCCGTCACATTCGCTACCTTGGAGTAAACGTCATATCCATTCTCACGCAACTCGTTTGTTGTTTCCGCCAATGCCTCCTCATTCAAGTCAATAAAAGCTACCTTTGCTCCTTCCTCGGCGAAAAGCTGAACAATCCCTTTTCCGATTCCTCTGCTGCCTCCCGTCACAAAAGCAACTCTTCCCTCAAATCTTCTTGCCATTCTATTTCCTCCTCTATCTATCGAACTGTTAACGCTTTCATTTGTCCGTTATACAAACTGGCCAATCTTCACATGCCCTTTCAATAGGTCCCTGGCAATGATCATCCGCTGTATTTCATCCGTGCCGTCGTAAATTCTCCAAAGTCTGGCTTCACGGTACCAGCGCTCGATTGGCAATTCCCTTGTGTAGCCCATACCGCCGTGAATTTGCATGACTCGGTCGACAACTCTGTTGCCCATATTTGAGCCATACAATTTTGCCATCGATGCCATATGTCTGTTATCTTCACCGGCATCAAGTGTATAAGCCGCATTAAGCACGAGCCATCTTGCCGCTTCGATTTCCACAGCTGAATCGGCAATCATCCACTGGATAGCTTGTCTTTCAGCAATCGGTTTGCCAAAGGTAATCCGCTCTTTGGAATAATCAATGGCCATTTGCAGCAAGCGCTCAGCGGCACCGATCGCCCTGGCGCCAACAACCCATCTTGCGAATCCGATCCATTCCAATCCCAGTTTATAGCCGCCATCGACTTCGCCCAGGATATTCTCCTCTGGTACGCGGACGTTATCAAATACCAGCCCCGCCGGTCCCCATTCGCCCATCGTATGTATGAATTCTGATTTCCAGCCCATTTCACGGTCGACGATAAAACAGGTTACCCCGTCACGGCCTGTGGCACGGTGTTTTTCTTTATCAGTGATCGCAATGACCATGACAAAGTCTGCTTCGTTTCCGCCTGTTATGAACGTCTTTTCACCATTCAGGACCCATTCATTCCCGTCCTTCACAGCTGTCATTTTTATATTTCTTGTATCCGACCCCGCCCCAGGTTCTGTCATCGCGAAGCACGATTTTTTATCACCATTGATGGTTGGAATCAGGTACTTCTGCTTTTGCTCTTCATTTCCATAATAAAGAATGTTGTCTGCTGAACCGCCAAATTGGAATGGCACGAACGTTTTAGAAACTTCCATCAGGACGATGGCCATCATCATCTGGCCCAAATCTGCACCGCCATATTGTTCCGGTGTATTGATTCCCCAGAATCCCGCCTCTTTAGCTTTCAGCTGCAGTTCACGCATTTTTCCGGGAGGAAGGCTTGGACGTCCTTCTCTTTCATTTCTTAACACTTCATTTTCGAGCGGCACTAATTCTTTTTCTACAAATCGGCGAATGGTCTTTTGCACCATTTTTTGTTCTTCTGTAAGGCGTAAATGCATTCAAGTCACTCCCATCGTATTCTTCAATTCTGAAAGTCTATTAAAAATATATGTCTGGATTTCTCATTACATACCTACCGGTTGGTATGTTAGTTTTATTTTAGAGTGAAATTTCTGAAAAATCAAGTTATTTATACAAAAAGCGTAAGCGCCTTGTCCAGCCTCGACAAGCGCTGGAGCTGGATTATGAAAAACTACCTGTAGTTATCCATAACTAAATCATCTTATAAATTACTTAAAAATAAAAAATGCAGGGAATACTCCCTGCTAGAAATGTGGTAAATGATCGAGGTTGTTTTCTTTAATTCCATCAGGCTCGCTTCTGAGAATATCACGGCCGTATTTATGGAATACATCCACATGGGCCAGTTTCCCCGCTTTAGCCTCAGTAAGGGCGGAAATATAATCAAGCTCTCTTCCGCTTTCTGTTTTAAAAGCAATCAGGTCCCCATCATCATTTTTACGGACGGCAACGATTTGTTCTTTTCCTGATTGTGGTGTGTTGGCTTCCAGTTCCGCTTGCTCCTGGCTTTGCTCCTTATAATCATTGTAAATCTGGTTAAAGTCTTTACTTTCCATAAAAACACCTCCCGAACATATGTTTAGTGTTCGCCATAAGGAGTTTTTTATACAAAAGGCTCTGTTTAAATCGACTGTTGATTTTCTGCGCCGTCCACTAATCAACAGGGCTTTATAACAACATTGGGCTTTAACAGAAGAGCTAGACAAAAAAAGGGTGACAATAAGTCACTCCTCAAAAAGGCTGCCATGCCAATGTTCGGGCTTTATTGAACCGCTGCTCGACTTCTTTCCAATTGACTACCTTCCACCAGTTTTCAACATATTTAGCCCGCTCGTTCTTATACTGCAGATAATAAGCATGCTCCCAAACATCCAGGACAAGTAAAGGGACAACATCCCATTGTGATAAATTCTGGTGTTTTTCTGCCTGGAGGATTTCCAGCCTATGGGAACGCGGTGACCAAACCAGGATTGCCCAGCCAACAGCCTCAACATTTTTCGCTGCTTCTGAAAAATGCTTTTTGAATGCATCAAAGCTGCCGAATGAGTCGTTGATCGCTTTTCCGAGCTGTCCTTTTGGGGTGCCGCCGCCATTTGGACTCATGATGCTCCAAAAGATTGTGTGAAGATAATGTCCAGCCCCATTGAAGGCTGCTTCTCTTTCCCAGTGTTTAATCAAACCAAAATCCCCAGTTTGTCTTGCCTTTTGCATTTCTTTTTCAGCCTTGTTCAATCCATTCACATAGCTCTGGTGGTGCTTTAAATGGTGAAGTCTCATTATCTCCTGATCAATCACAGGCTCAAGCGCATCATAAGCATAAGGCAACGGAGGAAGTCTGTGGCCGCCTATAGGGACAGGCTGAAGTCTCTGGCCTTGCTGGCGCTCACTTTCCAAGTCAGACCCACCCAAATAACTGTCCAGTTCGTCATATAAGTTTCTCGCCTGAGCATACAGTGCTTCGTCATCGACTGAGTGTTGCGCATCTTGTTTCAATGTCAGAAGGTTTTCCTTCCATTTTTGTAATATGGCCTCATCACCCGATCCCCTGAGCTGCCCTTTATATGAACCCAATCTCGCTTCCATCTCGCTGCACCATTGCAGCAATGAATATTTGTACCAATACCCGTTCATTTTATCTCCTCCCCAAAACTGCATCCATAATCAAAATATGAACAGAACTGATAGGTGATTACAGTAAAACAAGATAAATGTTTCCTTTGATTCAGGTAATAAGTTTATAATATGAATGTTAAGATTATTATGAGAGGAGTTTGATTATGGCATATCCTTATACAGAGGAAACGTTGAGTTTATTAAAGGAATTGGTCAGCATCCCAAGTCCTTCAGGAAATACGAATGAAGTCATTACATATGTAGAAAATTATTTAAAAGAACTACAGGTTGAAACGAAACGAAACCGCAAAGGCGGATTGATTGCCACTCTTCCTGGCAAGGACCAGCAGAACCACAGAATGCTGACAGCCCATGTTGATACTCTCGGAGCGATTGTAAAAGAAATTAAGCCAAGCGGGCGCCTAAAGCTTGATTTGATTGGCGGCTTCAAGTATAACTCGATTGAAGGCGAGTATTGTGAAATTGAAACTTCAAGCGGCAAAAAGTTTACTGGAACGATTTTAATGCACCAGACATCTGTGCATGTCTACAAGGATGCAGGCAAAGCAGAACGCAACCAGGACAATATGGAAGTTCGAATTGATGAAAAAGTACATAGCGTGGATGACGTGAGGGCACTTGGAATTGAAGTAGGAGATTTTGTTTCTTTTGATCCGCGTGTTCGAATGTCACCATCAGGATACATTAAATCACGTCATCTTGATGATAAGGCAAGTGTCGCGATCCTGCTTCAGTTGATCAAACAAGTTAAGACAGAAAACATCGAACTTCCTTATACAACACACTTTTTGATATCCAATAACGAAGAAATTGGCTATGGCGGAAATTCTAATATCACGCCGGAAACCGTTGAGTATCTGGCGGTCGATATGGGAGCAATGGGTGATGGCCAGTCTACCGATGAGTACACAGTCTCCATCTGCGTAAAGGATGCAAGTGGCCCATATCATTACGAGCTGAGGAAAAGGCTGACTCAGCTTGCAATCGACAATGAAATCGGCTACAAACTCGATATTTACCCATTCTACGGATCAGACGCATCTGCCGCTATCCGTTCAGGACATGATATCATCCATGGCCTTATCGGGCCGGGTATTGACTCTTCCCACGCTTTCGAAAGAACACATAAGGATTCGATCGAAAACACAGCGAAACTCCTGTACCACTACGTCCAATCTGACATGATTTTATAAGAGTAAAAGGTGATCACTGCAATGAAGTGATCACCTTTTTTGTATGAGATATTGGTAAAAGCTGAGGTACCTTCTCACTCTCTCCCGTTTCTTTATTTCACGGCCTCTTCGGTAACGGACTCAAACGGCCAGGCTGGAAGCATATTGGACAAGGGCTTGTCGATTCGATATCCTAATACATACTCTCCTTGCATGACTGTGTGGATTTCTCGTGTTCCTTCGTAAATGACAGGTGCCTTGGCGTTCCTTAAATACCGTTCAACCGGATATTCGTTGGAGAAACCATATGCACCGTGGATTTGGACGGCATCATTTGCGGCTTCATAGGCATAGTCGCATGCCTGCCACTTGGCAAGCGAGGTTTCCCGGGTATTCCTCTTGCCCTGGTTTTTAAGGCAGCCGGCACGGTAAACGAGCAATCGTGATTGTACCAATCCTGCTTCCATCTTGGCGATCATCTGCTGGACGAGCTGGTGTCTGCCGATCTCTTTGCCAAAAGTGCTTCGTTCATGACAGTACTTCACACTAGCCTCAAGGCTCGCCATAATTGTGCCACAAGCCCCCGCAGCAACAGTAAAGCGGCCATTATCCAAGGCAGACATTGCAATTTTAAACCCATCCCCCTCCTGCCCCAGCAAATTTTCTTTTGGAACCTTTACATTATCAAAGAAAATTTCACCGGTATTTCCGGCCCTAATACCCAACTTTCCTTTTATCGCTTTGGATGAAAATCCTTCCCAGGTTCTCTCCACAATAAAGGCAGAAATGCCGTGGTGTTTTTTACTTTTATCCGTATAGGCAAACACCAGAAAATGGTCTGCTGCATCACATAATGAAATCCATGTTTTTGATCCATTGAGTACGTAGTGATCTCCTGCGTCACGCGCCGTTGTCTGCATGGCGGCTACATCAGAACCTGCATTTGGTTCGGTAAGCCCGAACGCTCCACCCTTCTGTCCTTTTGACTGAGGAACCAGGTACTTATGCTTTTGTTCCTCATTCCCCCACTGTAGCAAGGTCATGCTGTTCAGCCCGGTGTGCACCGATACCGCTGTCCTGAAGGCCGTGTCGCCGCGCTCAAGTTCCTCGCATACGATCGCAAGGGAATTATAATCCATGCCGCTGCCGCCATATTGTTCTGGTATACAGACACCCATGAGTCCCAGGTCGGCAAGCCTTGTTAAAATACTTGTTTCAAAATGCTGTTTCTCATCCCAATCTTTTATATAAGGCATGATTTCCTTATCGACAAAGCTCCTGACCGTTTTTCTTAATAGCTCTTGCTCCTCAGTAAAATCAAAATTCATCATCTAACCACTCCTTTATAAACTTTAGCTGTTAGAAAACTGTAAAAAGAGGGTGAATCAAAGACGGATTCCCCTCTTATATCCATTTTATTTTACACCTAATGGGACGACCTGCTGGCCGACAGCCTGGATCAGTTCTTTTGGCATCGGGAAGGATACGGCTGCAGGGTCCCTGGCAACGGCACCCGCAACCCGCTCAAGGTCTTCCTCGGTTAAATTGAATTCTGTAAAGTCCGATGGCAATCCAGTCTTATGCTGAAGAAGGCGCAGCTTTTCAATCACTTTTGCCAGTACGTCCTCATTTTCTTCATGAGCATCAAAGTCAACCCGCAATGCTGAGGCTAGCTCTTTTACCTTTGGAAGATACAAGCTTGGTACATATTCCATCACCACAGGCAGGAAAATGGCATTTGCCAGTCCATGAGGGATTCTAAACAAGGCTCCATATGCATGGGCGAAGTTATGGACAGGAATGGCATTCAAGGCAAAACTGAAGGCGGTGATTCCCATTAAGCTGGCCTGAAGCATTTCCATTCTCGCATCAAGATTGGAACCTTCTGCTACTGCGATCGGAAGATTTTTTTCAATCAGCCTGATTGCATGCAAGGCATGGGCATCTGTCAGTGCTGTAGCACTCGGAGATGCAAATGCCTCGATTGCATGTGTGAGGGCATCAAAGCCGGTAAAAGCCGTGATTGCCGGCGGCAGTCCTACTGTCAAGTCAGGGTCAAGCACTGCAATGTCCGCACTGAGGAAAGGATTGATGATATTGCCTTTCATCTGGATGTCCTCATTGTAAATGACCGCGATCGGCGACACCTCGGATCCTGTTCCCGCAGTTGTCGGAATGGCAATGTGCGGGATGGGGATATGGGTTGCCTTTGGGAATTGCTCGAATAAAAAGCCGCCGGGGATCGCTTCCTTGATGTCGGTTAGCCCTTTATGCATGGCATACTTTACTCCCTTAACTGTGTCAAGCACGCTGCCGCCTCCGACAGCGAGCAATCCGTCAGCCCCCACTTCCCTCGCATACCGGAGAGCTTCATTCACCGAACGGCTTTCAGCATCCTGGGCAATGTCGACGTAAATCCCAGCAAGTTCAGGTCCAGTACCTTTACCTGTCAACTCGAAAATCTGTGCGACTTTATCTACTACTCCGGCTTTTTCCAGACCCCTGTCGCTAAAAAGAACAACTCTTTTAGACCCTAAGCCCTTGAACAAATCAGGTACCATTGCACGAGAGTTTGTTCCACTGTAGATTGCTGAACGAAGGGAGAACTGTGATAATGTTGTCGTTTGCATCCTTTTCACCTCATATGAATTTTTTGAAAATCGTTTATTCAGCTGTATTGGATAAAAGCAGTCCATACCATGTTCGCTTATGTGCTTCAGGAACCATCGAGGTATGCACATGCTTGACTTGAGTGTAGGCATCCAGTGAATGCTTGCCCATTTCGCGGCCGATTCCGCTCTGCTTGTATCCGCCAAATGGGGCATCATTGCGCAGCATATGCCAGTCATTGATCCAGACCACACCTGCCTGCAGCTTGCGGGCAACCTCATAAGCTTTATTCACATCCCTGGTCCATACGCCGGCAGCTAGACCGTAGATCGAGTCATTCGCCATTTTGATTGCTTCATCAACATCTGTATATCGAATCACAGACAAGACCGGACCGAAGATTTCTTCACGGGCAATTTTCATGTCATTGGTTACATTTGTGAAGATTGTTGGTTGAATAAAATGTCCATTTTCACAGCCAGCAACCATAGCTTCGTTTCCGCCGCAAACTAGGGTGGCTCCTTCTGCTTTTCCTGCTTCAATATAAGATAAAATCGTTTCTTTTTGCTTTTTGGAAATGACCGGTCCCACATCAGTTGCAGGGTCAAGTGGATTGCCAAGCTTGATTTTCCCAGCCAGCTTGACAAGATTTTCAACGATCACATCATGCAAATGATCCGGAACAAACAGTCTCGTGCCCGATTCACAAAGCTGGCCCGAGTGGAGGAACACTCCAAATAAGCTTCCTGGCAGTGCGATGCTTAAGTCAGCATCCTCCAAAATGATGTTAGGTGACTTACCGCCAAGCTCAAGTGTTGTGTTCTTAATTGTCCCTGCGGCCAGCTGCATCACCTTTCGGCCCACTTCAGTCGACCCTGTAAAGGCAACCTTATCAACTTTTGGGTGACTTGCCAGCTTTTCCCCAACTTCAGCACCAGGGCCAGTCACGACATTAATGACTCCAGGAGGGACGACCTGTGAAATGATTTCAGCCAGCTTCAAAGTCGATAAAGGAGTGTAGCTTGCCGGCTTGACGACAACCGCATTTCCCATTGCCAAAGCTGGAGCGATTTTCCATGTAGCGATCACCATTGGCAGGTTCCAAGGAGTAATCGCTGTGCAAACTCCGATTGGTTCGCGCCAGATAAAATTATGTGCCGGTCCCGGGAATGGCGGACTTGGCAGCGTTTCCGAGAATTCATATTCTTCAACGAACTTGGCTAATGTCTGGAACAAATCGACCATTTGCAGAATATCATTTGCGCCAATTCTCCTCACCGTACCGCCGGAACTGACCGCTTCAAGGTAAGCCAATTCTTCTGCATGGGCAGCTATTTGATAGGAAATTGCATAAAGCACTTTCGATCTGTCCTTTGGCTTCATATCCTTCCAGTCGGTTTCATCAAATGCCTTACGTGCTGCGTCAACGGCCCTGTCCACATCGGCTGCATTCCCTTTTGCCACTCGTGCCACCAGTTCTCCAGTCGCCGGATTATAAACATCAAATGTTTCCTGGCTGCTCGCCGCCTCCCATTTTCCATTAATGAATAACGGGAACGTTTTTACATCGAGATTTACAGTCATTTTGCTTCCTCCTCTATCTCTTTTAAATTGGTTATTTCTTTATAGAACACCCATCTCGGTTTCTGTAACTCTATAAATCTCTTCAATCCGCTTGCCCCTTGCACGGGAGAGGATTTCCATCCGGACAGAAAGCTGTTTCATTGTAAAATTCATTGTATCTTCGATCTGATTTCCGAAAGTACTTACATCCTTCCCCTTGAATCCCTCCTGGTTCAAACGGATGGCAAGCGGGGTCAATTCCTGCATTTTACCTTCAACAAACTCGTATAAATGTGGATGCTCACAAATCAATCTTTGCAGCAGGAAGGTCCCATAGCCAATATGCCTGGATTCATCTCTTTTCAAATTCCCAATCCCCCTGAGCAGTCCTGGCATCAAACCGAGTGTTTCAAGATTTTGATAGAATGAGTAGTAGCCTGTTTCAGCAAGGACTCCCTCAACGAACATATTGTAAACAGTCGCTGCTTCGGCAATAGCTTCAGGTGATTGGTCTAAAAGCAACCTGTCCATCGCAGTCGGCAGGATTTCATAAAAAATCGTTTTATACGTAGCTGTATGGTGTCCTGATAGGTCACCTGTTTCACCCAGCGCATTCAGGACAAGCCGGAAGAACTCTGTATGCTTGGCTTCTTCAAATAAGAAGGTGGTTAAAAACATTTCCTCCTCCAGCCTGTTTTCCTTAGCAATGGCCATGATCAGCGGCAGCAAATCGAGGGTAACGGCTTCCTCACCAGCCTGGAACTGTGAAATCAGGCGCAGAATATCATTTTGCTGTTCGGCGTCAAGCTGCCTCCAGTCTTGTTGGTCCTGGGTAAAATCAATGTCAGCAGGGTTCCAGATGCCGAATTTCTTCGCTTTTTGATAGAGACGGAATGGGAATGAGTCCGTCTGCAACCCCCGCTTGCTGGTTGTTAATATTGTTCTTTGTTCCACTTGCACTCCTCCTCGGTAAATCGCTTATTTTGTGATGATAGTAGCAGTTGTTTCTCTTAGACGGGTCTTGAGGATCTTGCCGACTCCGTTCCGTGGCATAGCTTCCATAAAAACAATCCGCTTCGGTGTTTTGTTTTTGGCCAGATTGTCCTGGCAGTAAAGGATCAGTTCTTCTTCTGTTGGTGATGCGCCCGCATTTTTCACGACACATGCAACAATTTCCTCGCCCATCACTTCGTCAGGTATACCGACAACCGCGGCTTCCGAGACAGACTCATGGGCGTTCAGCAGCTCTTCAATGTCACGAGGATATACATTGAAGCCGCCCCTGATCACCAAATCCCTTTTTCTGTCGACAATATAGAGATAGCCTTCGTTATCAACTCTGGCCATATCACCGGTGAAAAGCCAGCCTTCCTTGATTACCTTGTTTGTTTCTTCACTATTCTGGTAGTATCCCCGGGTAACATTGTCACCTGAGACAATCAATTCGCCAACCTTTCCTGCAGGGACTTCACTTCCCTGATCATCAACAATTTTTATGTTGACCCCTGGAATCGGTATTTCGACTGAACCTGGTTTTATTTCAATTTTTTTATTATGCGCTGTTACGATTGGGGCTGCTTCTGATAATCCATAACCCTCAAATACTTTCGCGCCGAACTTCTGGGTAAAACCGTTCAGGAGCGCGATAGGCAGCGGTGCGGACCCTGAGCCAATCCACTCAAGGGAGGATGTATCATATTGGTCGGCTTTTGGGCTGCCAACCATTGCATGAATCATAGCAGGGACTGCGGAGAAAGCTTTTACTTTATAAGTCTCAATAGCTTTGAAAATTTCTTCTGGATCAAACCGGGCGAAAACAACAACTGAACTTCCCGTTATATAGCACGTATTCGATATGGTAAGACCATATACATGCGCTAACGGAAGGACGCCAATCGTAACGCCTCTTTCGGTTTCATTATGGGCTGCGGAGTTGACTGCATTGGTGTAGAGATTTTTGTGGGTCAATAGAACGCCTTTCGGATTTCCAGTCGTTCCTGAGGTATATAAAATCACGGCGGTTTCGTTTTCGTCAGAATCATCCTCGGAGTCAGCTGATTCCGAAGACATCAGATCATAGAGGTTTAAAAAATCATTACTACCAGGAAGATCTGTAACGACCAGGGTTGGTTTGACTTCCAGGGCTTCTAACGCCTTTTTCAAATTTTCTGCTGTATAGGAAGAGGCAATGACAACTTTGGCTTCACAATTTTTAATGATGTACTGAATTTCTTTCGGATGAAGGGTGAACATAATTGGAACAATGATGGCACCGCTTCTGGTAATGCCCTGATAGGAAAATATCACTTCTGGGTTATTTGGCATACAGACGACAATTCGGTCGCCTTTTCCCACTCCGAGCTTTTGGAGACCATTCGCTATCCGGTCAGCGTACTGCCTCGTTTCAATGTTTGTATATTGATGGATATTCCCCGTATTTACTGATATTATTTTCAAGCAGCTCTTTCAGCTTCATTTAATCCTCTCCTGTTAAAAGTATAAGAAGCCTTGGCAACTATCAGATCAGCTTATAAGAAACAATTGAATCCTGTACCTCTTTCATCACCTCATTTCGGGATTCCATCAAATCCAGATGCCCCTGTATTTGTGAGAGCCCAAGAAAAACGATTTCCCCCTTCAAGTGCGGGTAGACCTCCTGGCAAATCTCGAAAACTTTTTTATCACGCTCATTTAAAACCTGAAGTATTTGCTGACAGCGTGCATCCTGCTGAGCCAATCTTTTACCAATGAGCTCAATGTGCTGTGTGAAGGGAAGTCCATGTCCTGAATAACATCTTCCCAGGTTTCTCCCCTTTGACCGAATCAGGGATTCCCTGTATTGAATCAATGGAGACGGACGATGCTTTCCCCCTGGTACCGGAGGCTCAATAAAGGCGTTGACGGCCAGCTCGGGAATGATATGGTCACCGACAAATGTAATCCCCTGCTCCTCATCAATCAGAAGGATATCTGTCTGGCTATGTCCGGGAACATGCAACACACTGTAGGGTCTTCCTCCTATGTGTACTTCATCGCCTTCATTGACATATTGGACATTCTGCCAGATTTCTTCTTTGTATTTCCGTGCATGCTGATGAACAGTAGGGTCAGCACCACATTCCTTTAGAAAATCACTAAAAAACTGATTGATTCTATTAAACTCTGGTTCTCCTCCAGTGATCACTGGCCTTGCAAGCTCATGTACATACACGGGAAGGCTCGCTTCCTGCTGGATCAGGCTGACTCCTCCACAATGGTCCGTATGCATATGGGTCACGATTATATGGTCAAAGTCTTTAAAACTGAGATTATGCTCTCTTAATTGTGATTTCAGCTGGTAAAAGGATTTCTCGCCTGGATTGCCTGTATCTATAAGTGTTGCTGTTTCACCAAGAACGGCATACACTACCACGATCCCTTCAGAAAAAGGCGAATCCAGCGTAAGAGGTATAATTGTTTGGATAGGTCATCGCCCCTTTCTACTAGAATCTTGAATCAGCTCTGAGAACTGTTTCTAGGATACTACCTTTGCCGGAGCCCCAGTGAAAAGTCCAACAGCATTTCCGCCGAGCATCTTATCAATTTGCGTTTCTGACACTCCATTTTCTCTAAGCTGTGGCAAGATATTGTTGAAAATATGGCCTGGCTGCCAGTTTTCCATAATCTTCGCGGCCTGCTCCGGCATAACAGGCGGGCGGCCGAGCCAGATATTCACGGTATCATGTGCAAGTAAAATTTGATCTTCGTACCCTTCAGTCAGTAATGCCAGCAGAGTCTGTACCCGTTCATGGTCAAAAGGTGCACCTACCATACCCTGGATGCCGAAACGGTCCAGGCCAATCCGGACGCCTTGGTCCAGAACCTGTTTATGATATTCGGGGTCGGTATTTCCACACATATGGCCGATGATGATTTTTCCAGGATCTGCTCCGTGTTCAATCAGTAACCTTACTTGTTCAGGACCCATTGTTCCTTCCTGGGTGTGGGTGAGGATTACTGCGCCTGTTTCCTGTTGTACACGGGCGCCCGCGCGGAAAAACATCTTTTCATACTCTGTGATTTCACCTTTGCTGGACGCCAGTTTGATCACTCCAGGCTTAATGCCCGAACCTGAGATACCTTCGGTGAACTCTTTCTTGAACATTTGATAGATTTCTTCCTCCGCGGTGCCCAATGCCTGCCTGAACTTGAAATAAGGGGTTGCTCCTTCCCCTTCGTAATAATAGCCAGTGGCACAAATAATCTGGAGACCGGTAGCTTCCGAGACTTTCTTTAAAAACTCTGGATTTCTTCCACATTCATTTGGGGTCGGATCCACGACTGTCTTTACCCCAAAGCTCTGCATGTACCTGGCAATGTTGATTGCCTCTTCGAGAGCTGATTCTTCATTAAATCCACCCAATGTCACATCACCCTGGAAGCCAGGATACCCAAAGATAAAGTGCTCATGAATAAGCGTCTTCTCCAATTGCTCCGCTTTAATAGGACCAGTTACCGTATTAATACTTGCCATTCAGCACACCCCTTATTAAGGTTTTAGAATCAGTTTTCCCTTCGTCTGCCGTGATTGCAAAAGGCGATGGACTTCTGCTGCCTGCTCAAGCGAATAAACGCCTCCAATTGTCAGTTTTAATTGGCCCTTCGATAAATATCCAAGCATTTCAGCCATACTTGATTGGATCAGCGCCGGCTTTCTCATGATTTGCGGCAGGAAAAACCCGATGACTGACTGGTTTCTGGCCATTAAGGATGATGGATAAAAGCGGCTCTGCTCCCCGCTGGCAACTCCATAGATAACCAGCCGACCGAACGTGGCAAGGCATTTCAACGTTTTATTGAAAATTTCCCCTCCTGCCATTTCTAGGGCAACATCCACACCTTTACCGCCGGTTGCTTCCAAAACCTTTTCTTCCCATCCCTGTTCAGTGTAATTGACAAGTACATCAGCTCCCATTTCAGCGGCTAAAGAGAGTTTATCATTAGTGCTAGCGGTTGCTATTACTTTGCTTGCACCTGATAGCTTTGCTAATTGGACAGCCAAAGTGCCTACTCCTCCAGCTGCTGCATGGACTAGCACTGTTTCACCTTTTTCCAGCCGTCCCATCGTTTTCAGTATGTGATATGCGCTTAGACCTTGAAGCGGGAGAGCGACTGCCTGTTCAAATTCCATATGGTCCTGCAAAGGAATGAGCCCGCGGCTGTCAGCAAGGGCAAATTCAGCGTAACCTCCAGATTCGATTAAGGTAACAACGCGGTCGCCGGCCTGAACATTTGTTACGGATTCTCCTGTTTCAACTACAATTCCCGCAATTTCTGCTCCAGGTATAAACGGCAGTTTAGTAGGAATGACATACAGTCCTTCTCTTCTTGCTGTGTCCGCATAATTGACTCCGATCGCATGGATTTCAATTAATACTTGATGATCTGTAGGTACTGGTCTTTCCATCTCTGCCAATAGGAGAACCTCCGGACCGCCATATTCTTTCAGTTGGATTGCTTTCATGAATTGCCTCCTTAGTTGCCTGTAAATTTTGGTTTTCTTTTTTCCTTGAAGGCTGCAATGCCTTCTTGATGGTCTTCAGTTGATACCATCATGGTCTGTGTGATACGTTCCTGCTCAAGAATTTCTTCCAGAGTTGCTGTCATTGAATGGTCAACCAGCTTCTTGATCATCCCATATGTTCTGGTCGGCCCATTTGCCAGCTGAGTGGCAAGCTTCAGTGTTTCTTCCTGTAAAGTTGTTACAGGTTTGAGATAGTTAATTACGCCCAACTGGTATAATCGCTCTGCCGGAATTGGTTCTGCAGTGAACATGAATTGTTTTGCCAGATGCGGTCCAACTAGTCTTGGGACAAAATAGGAACCACCGCCGTCAGAGACGAGGCCAACCTGCGAGAAGCTCAGCGCAAATTTACTGTCATCGGCAGCGACAATCAAGTCACAAGCAAGGGCAAGGTTGAATCCTGCACCCGCAGCAAAACCATGAACTGCTGCAATGATTGGCTTCTCTGTAGCTTTCATGGCAAGAATACACTCATTCAGCCTTCCGATATGGTCATATACGCCTGTCGCTTGTGCCTCGCCCATTGTTTTTACATCGCCGCCAGCACTGAACGACCGGCCGGCACCGGACAAAACGATTACCTTTACCTCTGGGTTGTTCTGTGCCTCTCTTAATTCCTCCGTCAGTGTAAGAATCATTTCCGGGCTGAAGGAATTCAAGCTTTCTGGTCTGTTTAAGGTCAAGGAAAGTACTGCCCCATTTTTGTTGATGATTAAATGGTCACTCGTCTTAACATTCGTCATAGCGTTCACCCTTTCTCAGATTTTAATAGAATCATAAACCTATTTAATCAACCAGCCGCCATCAACGAGAATGTCTGAACCCGTCATGTAAGAAGCTTCACTTGATGCGACAAAAGCAATCACATTCGCGATTTCATCGGGATTGCCAGCTCGCCTTAGAGCTGTATTTCTTCTGATTGCTTTAACAAATTGTTCATTCTTCATCCCCTTCTCAGTCAGGGGAGTTTCCACAAAACCAGGTGATACTGAATTGACTCTTATCCCGTAAGGAGACAATTCCAATGCCATTGATTTTGTAAAATTGATGACACCAGCTTTAGCAGCACTGTAATGGGGGATATGCGCACCTGCCTGGTGTCCGGATAAACTGGCTACATTGACGATTGAACGGTTTTGAGAAAAATCTCCCTCCTTCTCTGAACTTTTTGCCATGAGCTTCCCAAGCGTTTTCGAGACCAGGAAAACACTTTTTAAATTCGTATTTTGTACAAAGTCCCAATCACTGGCTGAGGTGTCCATGATTTTTGAGTGGACAGAACCTCCAGCATTATTCACAAGGACATGCAGGTCGCCAAATTGCTCCTCCATGTAATATGCTAACTCGCTGACATCATCTTCATCTGTTACGTCAGCAGGAAAGATTTCAGCCCTAGGAAGCTCATGCAATTCATTTATTTCTTTTGCTGCCATCTCAAGCTTAGATTTCGTCCGCCCAACCAATATTACTTTTGCCCCTTCACTGGCAAACCGAGCGGCTGTCGCTTTTCCGATTCCGCTCCCCGCTCCTGTAACAAGAACCACTGTTTCTTGGAATCTCACTCCGACACCTCCTGTATATACGGAATATTCTGTTATTTATGCGGGCAGCAAATAGCTTTTCAGCCCTTCTTTTAGCAATTCGGGTAAAACCTGACTCTGTTGATTTGTAAAATCATAATACACAATGATTGCATTGCCCTTTGCAATCAACTGCTGCGTCTGCGTGCAGACAATGTCATGTTCTAGCTGGAAGCTTTTCGAACCAATTCTTGATACAAATGTTTTTACCGTCAACAGCTGGTCGAAATACCCCTGGCTGACAAAATCACATTTGGTGGAAGCTAAAATGAATTTCCAGTCGTTCAATTCCATGCGGTAGCCCAATGTTTCAAAAAAGCGGATCCTTGCCTCCTCCAGATAGACAAAATAACTGGTATTGTTAATATGTCCTAGCGCGTCCGTCTCGCCAAATCGTGCCTGTACCTGGATTTCCTGCATTTGTCTCCCCACTTTCTATTCGGAATTTCTTCGTACTAACCGGTTGGTATGTAAAAAATAAAGAAAGAGGCTTGGCTTTCATAAGCCTCTCCCTACATATTTCTTCAATTGACTTCGATTCCCTTCAGGATCATTTCGACAAAAATCTCGGCCACTTCCCGGTCAGATACCTTTCCCATTGGATTGAACCACTGGTAGCTCCAGTTTGCGGCACCAAGTATGCCAAAGGTGACGATGATGGGATTCAAATCTTTTCGGAACTCGCCGCTGTCAATTCCTTCGCGAATCAGCCGTTCCACATTCGATCTGAATTGATCACGCTTTGCGACAATCTGTGCCAGCCTGTCATCACTTAAGTGACGCATTTCCCTGAAAAAGATTTTTGCGGATGCCCCTTTTGACTTAATGCTGCTGATCAGCATATAAACGATGTCAAACAATTTTTGCTTGCTTGTCGACTGTTCTAAAAGAATTTCTTCCTGACGGCTTAATAACTCGTCAATATATCTGAGATGTATATCCATCAGTAATTCTTCTTTGCTGGAAAAGTAATAATAAAACGAACCTTTAGTCACCCCTAGTGAGTCGACAATATCCTGGATTGAAGTCTCACTGAAACCTTTTACCTCGAATAATCTTATGCTATGTGCGGTAATTTTTTCTTTCACTTTGCTGTCCTCGCAATCCTACTAGTCTGCACAGAAATTATACCATATTTTACCCCCTGTCCCATTACGGAGAAAGTATTTATTTACTCCTTACTTCTTCCCTTAGTGCTCTTCGCAAAATCTTGCCCACACTTGTCTTCGGCAGCTGTTCACGGAATTCGACGACGTTTGGTACCTTGTAGGCAGCCATATTCTGTCGGCAGAACTCCTTGATCTGTGCTTCATCGGCTTCCTTTCCTGCTTTTAGGACGATCACTGCTTTGACTGCTTCGCCGCGGTATTCATCCGGTATGCCGATGACAACGGCTTCCTGGACAGACGGATGTTCATACAATACTTCCTCAATATCACGTGGATAAATATTGTAACCGCTCGCGATGATCATGTCTTTTTTTCGGTCGACAATATATAAATATCCTTCTTCATCAACTTTTGCAATATCTCCTGTATAAAGCCATCCATCCCTCAATGTGTTTGCTGTCTCCTCTGGCATATTCCAGTAGCCTTTCATAACCTGCGGGCCTTTAATGATTACTTCACCCAGCTCTCCAGCTGGAACTTCTTCTTTTCCTGTTGCCAGGTCGACGACTCTGTATTCTGTTGATGGCATGCCGATGCCGACACTTCCGGGTTTTCTTTCAGCAAAGCTTGGATTGCAATGGGTAGTTGGCGATGCTTCCGAAAGGCCATAGCCTTCAAGGATCTTTGAACCAGTTTTTCTCTCAAATTCTTTTAGGAGTTCTACTGGCATTGGCGCACTCCCGCTGTTGCATATTTCTATGCTGCCGATTCCATACTCCTCCGCTTTCGGATGGTTCGTAATCGCGACATACATCGTCGGAACCCCAGGGAACATCGTTGGCTGTTCATTTTTTATCGTATTCAGGACTTCTTCCAGGTCAAAGCGAGGCAATAAAATGATCTCTGCGCCTGTATAGATTGATAGGTTCATGCAGGCTGTCATCCCAAATACATGGAACAGGGGGATGACCGTCAACGAACGCTCAACACCAGGTTTGATATCATTCTTGAAAAATTCATGGGATTGCAGTACATTGGCCAGAAGGTTTCGATGAGTTAGCATCGCACCTTTGGATCGTCCTGTTGTGCCGCCCGTGTACTGGAGCACGGCAACATCCTCAAGAGGATTAACATCGACCACGGATGTCCTGCCGCTGCTTTCTGATAAAAACACTTCAAATTTTGTGTCTGGTGCAAAAGTATGCTCAGAAGGCTGCAGGCTGACAACTATGATATTTCTAAGTTTAGTAGAAGCCTCAACACTTTTCACTTTGGCATAGAGCGCATCAAACACTACAATTGTTTCCGCTCCTGAGTCATTAAGGATATATTCAAGCTCACGTTCAACGGACATTGGATTCACCTGTGTAACGATCGCACCTGCAGTCAATATGCCAAAATAGGAAATGACATATTGAGGACAATTCGGGAGCATGATAGCCACCCGGTCTCCAGCCTCTACTCCTCTGTTTTGCAGTGCTGATGCAAAATGCATCACATTCTTGGACAACTGTTCATATGTGATTTTTCTGCCATAGAAGGATAAGGCATTGTTAAGAGGATACTTCTCTGCTGATTCTCGAAGCATTTGCGGCAAAGATTTTTCAGGAATTGTGATAGTGGATGCAATGGAGTCAGGATACTTGGAAAGCCAGACATTGTTCTCGCTCATTTGATTTCCCCCATTCTAAATTTTACTTAATTGTATATGGCTAAAATGTCAGTCCACCGCCGTCGACTGACAATGTCGCACCAGTAATAAAAGAAGCTTCATCAGAGGCGAGGAACAGGACGGCATTAGCGACCTCCTCGGGTGTTCCAATTCTCCCCAAGGCATTTGCTCTCGAAATGATCGGCCACTTCCGCTCATCATTTTTCCAGCCATCTATAATCTGGGTATCGATGACACCCGGGGCTATTGCATTTACACGGATATAATCCCTGCCGTATTCCAATGCTGCATTTTTGGTCAGAAGGATAACGCCAGCCTTGGATGCGTTGTAAGCGGCAAGATATTTTTGCCCCTTTATTCCAAGCAAGCTAGAGGTGTTGATGATCGCTCCTCCACCAGCCTTTTTCAGTTCAGGAACAGCATGTTTTATGCCGAGGAAAACACTTTTAAGATTAATATCTATAATTCTGTCCCAATCGTCTTCAGCGAGATCAACACTTTTAACATCCGGATTGCCTATGCCTGCGTTATTAAAGAGAATATCCAGTTTTCCGTATGCTTCAACAGTTGCTGAAACGAGATCTTTCACCTGTTTGGAATCGCTTACATTTGTTTCGATAAAAAGAGCCTTGCCCCCCTGTTGTTCAATAAGCTGGGCTGTCTCTCTGCCGCCATCACAATTCACATCTGCGATTACCAGCTGGGCTCCTTCAGCGGCAAAGCGACGTGCGGCTGCACGCCCAATTCCACTGGCACCGCCAGTAATGATCGCTGTCTTGTCTCCTAATCTCATTTTATTCCCCCTAAAGCTTTCTACTAACCGGTCGGTATGTATTATAAACTTTATTATAACGTTTATATTGAAATATTCAACTATTAGTCTAAATATTCTAAAAAATCTAGAAAAAGTTGAGAAACTCGAGGAGGTGGAAGCTTGAGCCAAACACTGATCCGGGGTGTGAAGTTTATGCTGATTAAATAACAAAAAACCCTAAGGATTCTTAGGGCGCGAGCGATTTATACATTTATTTTAACAGCTTTTGTTGCGACAAAACATTTAATATATTCATCTAGTGGCCTTCTGCCGCCAAAATCGTCTTCATACAATCCAGTGATGACGAATCCGGCATCAATTTGGCCCTGAATTTGGTCCTCTAATGTATGGCCGAATTCAACCGTTTGATCAGAGTTCATATACTCGTCCTTTTCTTCATCTGTCAGGTGATCAAGAGATGAGGTTGGAACCTTATTTTTCACCACCAGGTTCCCTTTCATGTCTTCTTCATCATCGAAAATAAATAAGAGAGGATTCGTGAAGCCCGATATAAGTGTCCCTTTATCTTTCAATACTCTTGACGCTTCCCTCCAAACTTGTGAGATGTCTTCGACGAATAGATTTGCCACTGGATGGATGATCAAGTCAAATTCTTCATCACTGAACGCCGAAAGATCCGTCATGCTGCATTGTAGTGTAATTAATTGCAGTCCATCTCTTTTGGCGACAAACTCATCCCTCTCCAGCTGTTTTTGGGAGATATCAACAACTGTTACATCGGCTCCCGCTGCCGCCAGAACGGGCCCCTGCTGTCCTCCGCCAGAAGCAAGACAAAGAACTTTTAATCCTGCCAGTGATTGTGGAAACCAGCTTCTAGGAACTGGTTTTCCAGTCGTCACTGTGATTTCCCATCCACCCGCTTTGCTTTTTTCAATCACTTCTCTTGAAACCGCTTTAGTATAAACAGCTTCACTTTCAACCTTCTTGTCCCATGCAAGACTATTTTGTTTCACAGCATCCATTTCATTCATCCTAACTATATTAATCTATTATTTTTTATCAGCAGCAAATTTTAAAATATGTTCATACAGCTCGTGCCAATCATGGTAATATTCGGAAATCTGATCTTGATCGACAAAGATTCTTTTTGTGGACTCATAGCCTGCTTCAAATTCATGAATTTCCGTTATATCCATCTTGTAAAACACTTGAAATCCAACTTTAGGGTAAGGGCTATCATTCATTCCATTGCAAGTTTTCGCTATGATCGACTATGATGGAACCTAAAAATATGCAATCACCTGTAACATAAGCCTCTTCCATAGTCTCTCTCTTAAAGCATTCCTCAGCTGATTCACCTGCCTCAATATGACCGCCAGTCATATCCCATCCGCGATGATTCAAGCTTACCAGTAACACTTTTTCATTGTGAAAACAGAACCCGTGAACACTGCTTATCAAATCCCTCGGCGGAAGATGAGTATCTGTCTGCCAGCTTAACTTTACTCTGCCATTGTTCCAGTTTACATATGTAGTGACCATCCATAATCCCCCTTGCTGCTATAAGTTCACCTCCTTTTCCAATTGTAACCAAAATATGAAGTGCTTGACAAGGCCATAAAAAAGCATTGGCAAATACGCCAATGCTTCAATGTAATATTAAAGTGTTAATCCAGCTCACATTATCAAGTAGTAAATTTATAGATTGTCAGCTTTTTTGCCTGATCCTTTCTACTACTGTACCGATTTCATCAGGTTTGGCAAATTCAACAGGAGAGAACCCTTTTTCAAAGGTAATGGTATCTGCTTCAATCATAATGACATACTTCCCATTCACCTTTGCAAGATGGATACTGTCTCCATAATCAGCCAGCAATCCTTTTACCGAAATGTGGTCGAGCTTCATTTTAAGCTCCAATTCAGGAGTATGCTCGATAAGCTGTGCAGCTGCTTCAATGACCTGATCGGGCTCGAATCGTTCCTGGAGCTCGCGTTTGTCGCTGGCTGCCCAGATTTCCATGGCGTTCTCAAGCTGCTCCCGCTCCTCGCTTTCTGGTTCAAAGGTTTCCTCCATATGCCCGCGGACCATCTCAATGACCTGAGTCTTTACGATTTCCGGCATCGACTGGCCATACTCAACATATTTCAGGAAGTCCTCAAAATAACGAGCATGTGAGGACTGGTTAATTTTTAGTTCATTATCCTGGATCATTCCCTCTTCCGGCATATAGGGATACTGTATGGATTTCATGTTTTTAGTTGTAATCGCCATTTCAACCTGCCGGATCAAGGTCGATTCATCAGAAATTGAGGCAACCTTTGGTTCAAAATCACATTTCAGGATAAACACAAATGCATCGTCAAAAAACTTGCGAAGCTTAGCTCTCGCAACAATGAATGCCCCGCCTCTTACTGCGCTTGTATCAACGTATGCTATTGCAAACTTTTCGCTCTCTTGCTGGAAGTCTTCCTTTGATTCAGCAAATCGCACACGATGGAAAAGATTGTAGTTTGGGTTGGAGGTTAAATCATGCCCTTCCTCTACGATGAAGTATCCGAGCTTAGTAGGAACTTCATCTGTTTTTGGATGGCGTTCCACCTTCCGTTTGACTATTTTGGCAAACTCGCCATCAAGAAAATCCTTAAGGTGACTGGATTCATATTCTTCCTCATTCAATGTCTGGAAATGTTTATATCTTTTATCTGCCTGCTCGCCTTTGCCTTCAACCTGAACAACGTAAAATGATAAGTATTGAACTTCGAATTCCATGGTAAAACTCCCTGCTGACTTATTTAATGATTCCTTTTAATAAGCATATATACTTTGAGTAGGAAATCAGGTCTAACCTGTAAGCGCGAAAATACAGCATCTCTTGCAAGATGCTGTACTTGTCGATTAATTCAACAATACAAATTCTGTTTTGCTTCCGGTTTGTGTTGATATGACCTCAAGTCTTGCATCAATCCGCTCTTTTAATTCCGGTACGTGAGAAATGATGCCGACAAGCCGGCCGCTGCTCTGAATATCGATTAATGCTTCTATGGCCTGGTCTAGGGACTCTGGATCAAGGGTTCCGAAGCCTTCATCGATGAACATTGTCTCTAATGAAACTCCACCTGCGTAATTCTGGACAACATCGGCCAGTCCCAGCGCCAGTGACAGCGCCGCCTTGAAGCTTTCTCCCCCAGACAATGTTTTTACATGCCGTTCCTGTCCGGTATAGGCATCCAGAACCAAAAGTTCCAATCCGCTTTGTACATTGCCTTTTGAACGATCAGTTTTTCGCAATAAGCGGTATCGTCCGCTCGTCATCTTGTTGAGCCTTAGATTTGCCTCAGCCAGTATATCATCTAGGAACGCCGCCAGGACATAACGTTCGAAGGTAATCCTGTAAGTGTTCTGGCCTTTTGAAATTTCGAATAAATGGCCGACCAGCTTGTATTTTTCCTCGAGAACCTTCATCTGCTCATTCAGATTATCTACCTGATCCAAGATGGACTGATTATCGCGTTTTTTAAGGTTTAAATCCTGGTATGCTTCATCAGTCTCCTTAATCATATTATTTAGTTGTGCGAAGTCTGCTTGAAGTGTTTCCATATCAGGTTTTTTAATGTCTTTCAGTAGGTCAGACAACTCTGCGAAACGGTCCGTTACAGACCTGACCTCTTCACGATAATTCATGATATCTGCATCTAGCTGCTGAATAGACTTTTCGGATAGTTTGGCCTGGTGATATGCCTGATAGTTTTCGAACCCCTGGGCTGTCAAATTGTTTCTGAAAGTTTCCCGTTCTTCAGCCAATTTGGATTCTATTTCCTTTAACCTCTTTTCAGCTTCTTCACCGCGTGCTTTTTCAGTCCCCAGCAGCTCTTTTGCATCCTGATAGTTCTTGCGGGCCTGCTCAAATTGTTCATCAAGCTGCTTTTGCAAGAGACCAGCTGATTTCAGTTTTGACTCGAATACCTGAAGTGAACGAAGCTGTTCGGGTATTTTTTCTTTCATTCTCTCAAGTGTAGTCTTTTTTTCGGTAAATTGGATCATCAGGCTGGAATAGAGTTCATCTATAGCTTTCAGCTGCTTATTCAGCCTTTCTCTGTCATCTTCAAACCTTTTGATTTCAGATTTGATTTTTTCCAGGCCTTTTAACTTCACCGAGTGTTGATTCTGCTCATATTGCAGTTTTTCAACGTCACTTTGAGTCAGCAGTACCGTGTCAGCTAACTGGCCGGCGACAAAGTCAGAGCGGAATTTGACGATTTCAGCAACCATTTCCTCTCCGCTTTCAATCATTGACCTAAGGGTCGTATCAGCCTCGATAAAAGACTTTTCAGCAGCGCTCTTCTCTCTTTCAACACCAGTGATCTGCACCCGTGCAGCTTTTAGATCTTCTTCGGTCGGAATAAAACCTTCAGTTGCTTTCGCGGGTTCAGGATGTTGCTCTGATCCGCAAACAGGGCAAGCACTGCCATCATGCAGTGAGGCAGCCAAAACTGCAGCCTGCGAATGAAGCCATTTTTGTTCAAGCTCTTCCACTGTGGTTTTGGCATCATTCAGTCTGGATACAGCCTGGTCAAAAATGCCTTTCCGTGCTTCAAAGCTTGCTCGTGCTTGTTTAACTTTCTGATTATGATTGCCAAGCCTATTCAACTTGTCCAATTCAAGGAGCAGTTTTTCCAATTTCCGGTCATTCTCCAGATAAGTGATCTGCGCCTTTTCGGCATCTTCTTTTTCTGTAAGCAAGACTTTAAGTCTCTCCTCAGAGGACTTAAGCTGGGATTCATTGTTCTCCCGGTTCTTTACCGATGATTCCAGTGCTTGCTTTAGTTCAGCAAACTGTGAAGCTATGCTGGCGAATACATGGACATCTTCCTTCATATTTTCAAGCCTGTTAACCTGTTCAGCAGCTGCTTTCCGCTCTGGTTCCCGATCAATTTGTTTCTGGTGGTCTTTTTCTGCTGCTGTGAGTCTGACTGTTAACTGTTCAATTCGTTTTGTGATCACATTTACCTGGTTTGTTATACTTTCCAGGTCGGCCTTAAGTCGGTGGCAAAGCTGTTCCTGAGCTTCTAGAAGAGCTGCTTTTTTTGCAAGTACTGTTTGTTTTTCTTTTTCCGCAAAAAGATCCTTTTGGCCTTCAAGCTTTTCCTTTGTCATCTTAAGGGTTTCTAGTGATTGTATTTGTTTTAAAGTTGCTTCCGCTTCGAACAAACGCTGCTGCATTTTATCGCGTTCAAGCTGAAGCTTTTCACGGTCCCTGTTTAGCTTTTCAAGTTTTATTTCCATTGCCCCAATTTCTTCTTTTAAAAGCGGGAGGATCCGTACATCATTTGTACTGCCGGATTCTACATACTCCTTCAGTTCCTCATTTTCCACAGCTTTTATGCTGCGAAGTGCTGAATTCCTTTTTTCAACCTGGTCCTCGACCGATTTTTTCAGCACAGTGGCTTCTTCCTTAAGCTTTTCCTCTACTCTTTTATAGATTTCCGTATGGAATAGTCTTTGCAGGATGACTTCCTTTTCCTTACTGTCGGAAGTTAAAAGCTTTCGGAATTCCCCCTGGGGAATCATCAGGATCTGCCGGAATTGATTGCTGTCGATGATCATGATCTCCTTGATCTTTTCATCCACTTCGCGAACATTTGAAGCAAGCAGCTGCAGTTCTCCGTTTTCGTCGATCAGATAAAATTCTGCCTTTGCACCAACATTTGTTGTTCCTTCACCAGACTTCTTTTTCCTCTCCTGCTGCGGAGACCTTGTAATCCGGTATGTCTTTTGACGTAATGAAAATTCAAGAGTAACTTCAGTCAATAACTCATCTTCAGCAAATTGGCTCCGCAGATCGGGGCCATTACGGTCCTCACCGCTTGCCTTGCCATAAATCGCGTAACTGATGCCGTCAAAAATGGTTGTCTTTCCTGATCCAGTTTTACCCGAAATGACAAACATTGTCCTGTTCTCAAGCTGCTTGAAATCTATCGTTTCCGTACCGGCATATGGCCCGAAAGCCTGCATCGTCAGTTTCAGAGGTTTCATTTTTGACCCTCCTCCCTCAATACTTTGCCAATCACATCTGTAATGACGCCACGTTTATCTTCTGAGAATTCGCTTGTTGTCATTTCCTTGTAAAACTGTTCGAAAAGCTCAAGCTCCGTCTTTTTCTCTTCCCTGATGGAGCTGAAGTGCTGCTTTTGCTTCTGATCTATAGATTCGATTTTACGCTCAAGATGGAGGACATTCGGAAAGACCTGGCGGAGTTTGCCCATTGGGTCGATTATGGCCCCGTCATCTAGCAAAGTTACTTTTAAATAATCACTCGTATTTTCTTTTTCATAAAAGGATGGATCCAAAAGCTGTTCAAGATGGCCCTCCAATTCACGCATATCCTGCTTCGGTTTCAGGGTCTTGTAGCGCATGTCAAAACTGCCGTTTTCATTCATTTCAATGATTGAAATCGATTTGCGCTGTTTTGCTTCCGAAAATGAATATTTTAACAGGGATCCAGAGTATTTTATTTTTTCATGCTTGATTGCGTCTGGGCTGTGAAGATGCCCTAATGCAGTAAAGGCGAATGGGTCAAAAAGGTCCTGGGTGACACAGCCTGAACCGCCAACCGACAAGGTACGCTCCGAATCACACGAGTCACCGCCAAGCACAAAAGCATGTCCAACAAAAACGTTTACTTCGTCAGGATTCAGGTTTTCTTCAATTTTGCCAATCACTGCTTTCATCGCATCCTGATGGGAATGAATCGAAGAATCGTCAAGCAAATGGCGGACGACGCCAGGTTCAGCATAAGGAATCAGGTGAAAATTGACCCCGTTAATATGTACAGGCCTAAAGTCGTTCGTCAATTTACCGGTAAGGTAAAAATGGTTATGGCGGTACCATGAACTCCCAAAGGACAGCCGTTCTGCACTGTCGTGATTTCCTGCAATCGCCACAATCGGCGTGTTCAATTCCACGTTGATCCTGAAGAGTACTTCATCAAGAAGTTCCACAGCATCTGTCGGCGGTACAGACCTGTCATAAAGATCTCCTGCAATTACAACAGCATCAGGCTTTTCGTCGGCGACAAGGTCTACAAATTGATTCAATACCTCTCGCTGATCTGCAGTCATGTACATACCGTGTACAAGCTTTCCAAGATGCCAGTCACCTGTATGGATAAATTTCATGCCAATCCCCCCTGTTTTTTAAGGCTCTTTTCTCAAACTTTGTTGCTATTGACTACAAAATAGGATTGAATCACCTAAGTTTCATCACATAATTAACGCTTTATTATGAGAAAAGAGCTTGCAAACTTAGTACCGACTTACAAAATGGCTTTTATCACGTTAAAATCGCCTACAGGATTTTAACAACAATTTTTACGAAAACAGCCTTTTTTAAAGTTCATCTATTTTAATTTTTGCTAAAAGCGTTTTTGACAATGCTACTATTATATCAAACTCAAAAATTTAATGGGTGCTCAAAAAAAGGAAAGGTTCAGGGAACGTTTGTTCTAATCCTATCAGACACCCTCTTGAAAATCTACCTGATTTTTCCTTCACTATTGTCTATTGAATTAACATTTACTAATTATATTTGAAATTTGACTTTTAAGTGCTTGTTTTTCACAATAGAGTTATGACTAATCAATAAAGCAGGGATTATGAATGGAACCAAAAACTGAGGCGTTATATAAGTTTCTTGTCGACAATGCGAGCCATTTTACAGAGGATTGGCTTAAACGCCAGCGGATTATTAAGGGATCGGATTATTCTGCTGACGCGCCGCCAGAAGTTATGAACAGGGTGAAGGAGCAGAATTCAAATTATGTTCGCCTTGTGGCCAAATCACTTTATCAGACTGAGGAAGAGATGAAGGAAACCATTTCGGCCTGGACGAGCCAGACTGCAGCTGACCGGATAAAATCTAAAACGGACCTGACAGAAGTGGCGTGGAATTCAGGCGTATTCCGTCGTGTTTACTGGGAATATGTTCAAAAATTCGTAAAACAGACTGACATGGAGATCACACTGGACGACGTTTTTACATGGGAAGAAAAAATCAATTACACTCTTGATTACGTATTTGAAACATTTATTATTGTTTTCATGGATATCCTTATGAATCGATTAGCCTCTCAAGCAACTTTAATTAAGGAATTAAGCGCACCAGTAATTAGTCTGACAAAGGAAGTCGGGCTTCTGCCATTGATAGGTGAAATCGATACAACGAGAGCAAAGGGCTTGATGGAATCAACGCTTACACAAAGTATCGATGCGAGAATCAATACCTTGATAGTTGATCTTTCAGGAGTCGTGATGGTTGATACGATGGTAGCCCATCAAATCTTCAAACTGATGGACGCCTTAAAGCTGCTGGGCGTTCTAACCATTGTTACAGGTATCCGGCCGGAGGTTGCACAAACAGCAGTTCAGCTGGGAATAGATTTTTCAGATATTACTACAGAAGGCAATCTGCAGAATGTAATTAAAAGGCTGTTTTCGTAAAGATTGTTGTTAATATCCTAAAGCCGATTTTAACGTAATATAAGTCTATTTTGCAGGTCGGTATTAAGTTTGGATGCTCTTTTCTCACAAAAAAGTCAGCTTTACGAAGAAAAATAGGTCATTCAATCCTATTTTGTAGTCAATAGCAACAAAGTTTTAGAAATGAGCCAATTAAGAAAATCATCCAAAGTTAAAACCTGCTAGCGATTACTAGCAGGTTTCTTATTCTTAAGATGAGCATCCTCCGCCACAGCTTGAACAGCTGCTGGAAGAACAGCTGTGTCCGCTGCCATCATTATGGGAATCATGTGTATCTCCTGAACCGCAAAAAACAGCACTGCAGCCCGATGTTCCATGTGCCTGGTGTGAATACGCATAAGCTTGTGCATGGTCCCAGTATTCATCAAAGTAATAATATGAATAAAACACCATTACCACGCTTAAACCTGATAGGTCACCAAAAAGTCCTGGCCTTTCAAAAGACCCTTTTCTATCAACATGGTATATTTCTTGGGCTTTTCTTAGTTGAGACCTCAGCTGTTTGGTTAAATAATCAACCAATTCCTGATTATCCTCGGTGACCTTGAAAAATTGCCGCTTCAGCTCATCGTCACTAAGTGAACCGATTTTTTGGAGTACCTGCTGATCCAATGGATAATGGAAAAAGTCTCCCCATGTCTGCCATGTGTATTCAGTTATTTCAAATAGCTGAGCAAACACCCAATCAAAGAACGCCCTTTGCTGGGGTGCTGGTTCAGGCTCGAGGTTGGGCGTATGATGAAGCATTCTGCCAAGATATTTTTCAGAAAATGATTCATATTGCTTCGTGAACATCAGCATCTCATGCCACACCTCATCGACTTCGCTGCTGAACATTGGAGTGCTTTTCATAACCGAATTGAGGAAGAAATATCGTTTTAATTCAAGTAGGCGCCACTCAAACTCATCATCGGAAATTTGGGGATGGTCACTTAAATATCGAAGTTTTACTTGATTGATATACTCGTAAGGAAGTGCGTTTTCTAATTTATTTAGGATAGCAGAAGCCGGCACATCATCCAGCAAGCCGAGACGACCCGGTATATTCTCCTTCAATAAAACTTTCTTTTTGCTTCCATTGCCCGAAAAATAAGCTATGGCAAAGAGAACCCCTGCACCCGCCGCAATCGCTAAGAAGATACCCAACATCAAACACCTCGCCTTATGGAATAGTTGTTAAGGATATTACGGTTTACATCATGGAAAGGTTTCGGAATTATTGAAATTTTGGCAAATAAAAAGCCCAGCCAGTTGGCTGAGCTAAAAATTAGAATTAGAATGATAGTTTAGTAACGATTATCGTTTTGTAACGTTAGCAGCTTGCGGTCCGCGAGCACCTTCCACAACCTCGAAAGATACTTCCTGGCCTTCTTCTAATGTTTTGAAACCTTCTGTTTGAATAGCAGAGTAATGTACGAATACGTCATTGCCGTCTTCAGCTTCGATGAAACCAAATCCTTTTTCTGCATTGAACCATTTAACCTTACCGTTTTTCATGTGACAAATCCTCCTAGATCGGCCGAACAAGCCATGATTAAAATTTAGCAAATCACAACGACTAGTTCCTCATACATGACCTATTCAAACGTCTGAAAACATTAGAATAAGCAAATTGCAAAGTGCCTAATACGTGTGCAATCAGCTAATTTCAATATAGCAACGATGGATTTTAATGTCAACAAAAGACAAACCTGACAAATTCTTGTTTATAGTCCCTTATTTCTGGCAGAAGATTTCTGCTGAGAAATGTAGAAAAAAACCAATACCACCCCAAATCGGTGGACGGAGAATGTTAGCTGTTTTCTATTATATTGCTGAAGCGGATATGGAAGGTTGTCCCTGTGCCAACCTGGCTCTTGACCTCTACCTTACCTCTCATTGCACGGATTATGCTGAAAGTCACCATCATGCCAAGACCGGTTCCTTGCTGCCCTTTTGTCGTGTAGTATGGTTCTCCCAGGCGGGCAATCTGTTCTTCAGTCATCCCGAGGCCTGTATCTCTCACAAGGATATGGATCACAGTTCCGGTGCGGAAGGTTTGGACGATTAGTTCCCCGCCGTTTGGCATAGACTCCAAACCGTTCTTGATCAGGTTGATGAATCCTTGCTTGAATTTGGAACGATCTCCTGATATGACTAATCCCGGACTATACTTTTTTATTATTTTCACACCATTAAGGTTAGCCAATGGATTTAGTACATTAAGAACCTGATTCAATTCCTTATCGACTTCGATTTGCTCTTCCTTTTCAAAAGCAGGTCTTGCAAAAGTAAGATAGTCATTAATGACCTCTTCAGCACGATTCAATTCCTGTACGGCAATATCGATGAATTCCTTTTTCTTTTCATCAGGATAACCTTTCTCACCGAGAAGTTGAAGGAATCCTTTTACAGTTGTAAGTGGATTACGGATTTCATGAGAAATAGCCGCACTTAAATGGCTGACGGCTTCAATTTTATCGGCCTTAGCTAGTCTTTGCCGGATAATGAATGTTTGACGAATAGTCTCTATTGAATAGCTGATTAGACCTGAAGTCAGGGCAGGAATCAAAATGAAACTAATCCAGGCTTCCGGATGTCTGACTGGTTCGCTGACTACGGCGACCATCTGCATTAGCAGAAAAGAAGTGATTACGGTCAATAAAACCGAAATACCTACTCTGCTGTTCAGAGTAAGCCTATTGAACCAGGGATGAATCCATTTGAGAAGGATGGCAAGCACTGCAAAGACCCCCACCGAGACCCAGAACCCATCGTTTATGCCTAAAAAACCTCTCATAAGGATTGTGACGCCTGCAAGCAGAAAACTATATCCAGTATAGAGACTTCCAAGAATCATCGGCACTTGTCGAAGGTCAAAGCGAATGCCATCCTGGACTTGTACCGAAAAAATATAACAGGTAAAAATCGATATAATAAAATAGAATAATTGATATCTTTCTCGGCTCTCTTCCTTCACTTGCCTTTCAATGATTAACTGTGTAAAAAACAAAAGGACAAGAAGAAGTGAGAGATTCATTAATAAATGCTTTGTAATTTCCACTGTAACACCACCATTTATACTCACTAAGATAGTATTATAATCCAGTGCGCAGCGCAAATTTTATCCAATTTCACCTTTCTATTCCATGCCTTTTGTTTTATATTTGAAAAAAGAGAGGTGTTTCATATGTTAATGTGGTTAATCATTGTTTTACTTTTGTTCATACTCATTGATGTTGTTAGACTGCATAAGAAGATTGATAGGTTGAATGCTCATCTAAACCCAGTGCTACCACCACCAACGGATGAGGAAATCGAAATGGTGCTAACTTCAAAGAATACAAACTATGAAAAGTAAATGGCTCCCATATGGAATACTTCTCATCGCGATATTGCTGATTTTCACAATAGATAGATACCGGACGCTTATGCAGGAACAGGAAAAAGAACCGTCTTACAGTATTCCAGAAGCAGTAATCACCGTTGGAGACCAGGAAGTTATATATAAATCAGGTACATTTGCCTGGGTAGAAAAAGGCACCGGACCTGTCATCGACCAGGATGAGCCGCCAATCCTGTTCCATGATCAGCTGCCTGTCAGTGTGAAGCCGTTCAGCGAAATGAAGATTACTTTTCCTGAAAAGGCGGGAGTAGACAACATATCCGTTTACCGCTCAGAGGGACAAGGAGATTTGGAGATGGGGAATCTTCCGCTGGAAACAGTTTTTGATGATACCTATACTTTTAACAATGTGGCTGGCCAAAGTACCGTAATCATCCAGGCCTCCAGTGGAGATCAAGTCTATCATTATGCTTTTCCATTAATCATTGAAAAAGTGGTTGCTTATCAGGCACAACTTGCCGAAGAACCAGGCTACTTGGCTGTACTTGAACTGTATAAACCAGAAGCGCTGCAGGAAAATTGGGCTCTCGAACAGGTAAATAACAAATATGTACACAAGGCACATTCTTTGAAGATTAACAACCTTGAGGAAGCACGCCAGCAATTCCCTGATTTAAAAATCGATTCGCTGCCGTATTACGCCATTTTCAATCATGAAAGACTGCTTTACGAGGCATATAATCGAGATGATTTCTTCAAAATGCTGAAGATCGCGTCACCATAGGAAAGCTGGGTTCTAGCTAAAATAGAAAACGCCACCCATAAAGGATGACGGTCAGTTTTTCGGGTATTCCCGCAGTTAGTGTCCGTCATAACCCTGATGACGGACATTTTTACCGTTTTCCATCCGATAGTGTTCGTTACTTTCTCTTACGCCTTTTATTCTTAAAAAAATGAAGTATTTCCACTAGCAATAGTAGTAAGGTAATGTAGCAAAGGTAAGCATAAATTACGCCAAGTAACAGGTTGAGCGGCCATTTTTTGCTCCACAACCTGTGAGCGATCAGCGTCCGCTTCCCCATCGCCTTCTTTATGGGAACGGTGAGGTAAAATAACAAGGCGTACAACAGGCCGCTTAAAAAGCTGTAGTCAAATTCTTCGTCAGCAGTGTCAGCCTGATCGGATTCTTGTTTTGATTCACGCTGTTGGTCTGTTACTTTGGTATCTTCTTTCCTGTCTTCAGGCTGACTATCTTGTTGATTTTCTTCACTGTCATTTTTAGGTTGCTGCTCTTGGCTGGTATGATCATCTTGGTTTTTTGGTTGCTCTTGTGATTGTTCATTTCCCTCTTCTGGACCATCTGTAGCTGCATATATGCCTTTTCCACTATCTTTTGCATAATCCATCGCAGACCAGATTCGATTTTCATACTTATAACTGCCATAATCGTAAAAGTCTTCGACCAGTCCTGCCTTCGTGATTTCCTCCTGATGCAGCTTGTCTCCTGCCCAAACCCATGCTAGAAGTCGATCATATTTATCGAAAAGGCTCCCGCCATCCGTCTCAAGTTTAATTTTTCCCTGCTTTAAAAAGGAACATGTATACTGTGCCGCTTCAGGTCCGAATGGTTCCTTCGTCCTTGTACTTTCAGGAGTGTCAATATAGAGAAAACGTGTTTTATAGTCTTTGCCGTTGATCGTAAACACAGCCGTATCGCCGTCTATGCAATCAGACAATTCTGCTTCATACATTTTTCCAAGCTGCAATTTGCCGGTAGAAACTTCAGCTTTAGGCATTTCGCCTGCAGCCTGATTGGATTCAGAAGCATCATTCCCTGCCCCTGAGAAAGTATTCCCCTCCAAATCTACTTTTTCCCCATTGAGTCCGGCTGCACAATCAGAATTACTGTTATACTGATGAATCAATCGGATAAGCTCGCCGATATTGTCTGCGCTTTTCGCAATCGACGTTGGCTCATGAAGGATATATACGCAATCTGCATTGCGGAAATGGCCGCCAAGTTCATCCCATGAGCCATTATGCGCCGAGGCAAGGATTGGTAAAATAAAAAATGCCATCAGGATGGCAAGTATCACACTAAAGTTTTTTATGTAATTCACAGCTGCTCCCCCTTTTACCCCTCCTACTATACCAAAAAAACAGCCTCCCGTGGAAGCTGCTTGAAGTCAATTCAATTTAACTTTTTTTCAATTTGTTCCCGGGTCATTTCAATTTTTCCGGGCAATACGAACAGATATTGGATCAAATCCTCCAGTAAATCCATTATTAGTTCTGTCATTTCATCATCCATGTCCGTTTCCAACTCAAGCATCCTATGGAGTCCCCCTTCAGGTTTCATCAAGGGGCTTAATGAGGTAACTGGATTTACTAAATTAATATGGTCTGGTAATATCTCGAATTGCTGATCAAGTGTCATGCCCTTTGCCTTGTCACCTAAAAAGTTTTTTAGAACATTCTCAATGACACGCTTGGCCAGTACCGCAGTGGCTGTATTCTCTTTTGAAAGATAGACGCTGACTGCCGATTTATAAGCCCTTATCAATTCTTCGGGTATTTTGGGAATATGCTGTATCTGGCTTGTCGGATCTGTGGAGCTCTGTGGATCATATATGTACACATCGGGCTGGGTCTCGTGATCCCTTGTAATGATAACAAAGGGAACACTATGTTTGCATGAGGGACAAGCACTTTCAGTCATCAGCCCATGTTTGCTGCTCTGATATGTCGACTTAAGAACAAATTCAACTTTTTCCTTGCATACTGGACAGATATTTCTAATGCCCTTTGGGACCTTCAAATGTCCGAACTGACTATAAGATGTAATCGAACCGGCATAGATCCGCCTCATTTTCGTGCCCCTTTCTGTAAAACAAATTCTCCGCCAATCATTAGCTTTAGTTTCCATGCTACTCAAAAAATTATCCATGTTTTTATATAACCCTAATAAATAAAATGAAAACTCTACTTTTGAATATGGTTTAAGACTGAATCGATTTGTTTTCCCAAAAGACCTGAAATGTATTCCAATGTGCTAAGCGAGGAAATATCCTGCTCCAGGAGCGGCAAGAAAACCTGTCTCTGATTTTTGAATTTCTCTTTGATTTCATCAAGATACAAACGCTCATTCGTTCTCCTTTGCGCCATGAACCTTCCGTCTGCCTCCTTGGGGATGACCTTGTTGACAACGATCGAGTTAACATGTATACCGTGCTGGTGCAATGTTTCGATTGCCTTGTTCGTTTCAAGGATTGGAAGGCGCTCGGCGTTTAGTACAAACACATACTCGGTTTGTATGCCATCAAGCAAGATTTCTCTTACACGCTTAAAACGGTTTTTTCGTTCATTAAGCTTATCATATAAAGGGTCTTCAACCACTTCACCATCATTCATCCACTGTGCATAATTTTCATTCACTTTTTTGCGCCGTTCCAACAGCCCGTCCATCCAAACGCCCATTAATTCCGGAAGTGTCAGCAGCCTGATTGTATGTCCTGTCGGTGCTGTATCAAAAACAATGGCATCATAATTTGTTATTTCCTCCAGGACCAATGAGGTGATCTTGTCAAACAGCGCTGCCTCTTCTGCACCAGGCGAGGATGCTGCCATGTCAATCTGCCTGTTAACCTCCTCCAGCATCGTCGCTTTCACCAGGCCTTTCAAGTTGCCTTTTACACTATTGATATAGTTCCTGGACTCCTGCTCCGAGTCAATCTCCAGTACATCAAGATTCCGGGTTGCATTTTCAATTTTACCGCCAGTAAAGTTCCGGTGGAATAGATCCCCTGTATTATGGGCGGGATCGGTTGAAACCAGCAGAATCCTTTTCCCTTTTTGCGCAAGTAAGAGCGCCATGGCTGCAGATGTAGTACTTTTGCCAACGCCGCCTTTTCCGCCGATAAAATAGATCTTCTTTTCCACCATATCCATTACACTTCCTCCTAACAGCAGCGTATTCCTTCAAGCGGGGATTTTTCCATTCCGGCCCTCAGATGCCAATCATGAAAACGCTCGATGATGACAGGGTAGAGTTCAAGCGTATAGTAAAATGCCGGGTTGGGCAGGCCGAGCATTTCTGAAAAACAAAGCAGCATAAACAGGTCTTCTTCATCTCTCAATTCACGGGCTATTTCGGTCCTGTGCGGCTGCCTGAGAATCTCATCATACACAGCTATGGCACGCTTAAATTGTTCATAAAAACCCATCTTGATTACCTCTCTTTCTAAAAATGACAATAGAGACCGGTCGCCCGGCCTCCATTTCATTACATTTCCTTGCTTAATGGCGGTGGATTATTCCTGCTGAAGGCTGCGACTGCCTCGATAATAATCCAGAAGACAAATATCAGAATCAGTCCGCCGATACCAAAGAGCAGCATATTCAGCTCGCCGCCCCCATATCCAGACCACTGGAAAACGACTTGCTGAATCATAGCCCAGAGTGTCATGAAGAAAACGAAAACCATTGGAATGAAGGTAACGAAGTAATTCCTTCCCTGACGTTTCAGCCAGATGGAAACGAGCAGAAGGCTTACACCTGCCAATAGCTGGTTGCTTGTTCCGAACAGCGGCCACAACAGGTATCCACCAGAACCGAATCCGTTAGGGCCTTTCGGCAATAGTACAAGCGCTGCACTGGAAACAACTGCGACAGTTGTAGCTACATGGGTTTTAGTCAAAGCCTGGACATTGTATTCGCTTCCGATTTCGGCAATGATATAACGCATCAATCTTACTGAAGTATCCAAAGTTGTAGCGGCAAAGCTGACAACAATGATAGAAACAATTGTCCTAGCGATGTCCGCCGGAATCCAAATGCCAGTCGCAAGCTGGGCAGCACCATTGATGAAGTTGCCAAGACCGCCTGAACTTGCAGCCGCAAAGCTTGAATACGCAGCGGTAAAGTCAGCTTTTGTCGCAAAAACGGTGACAACCGCGATGATGGCGATCAGCGCAAGAACACCTTCCCCAACCGCACCAAGGTATCCAACAAAACGGGCATCCGTTTCTTTTTCCAGCTGCTTGGAGGATGTACCTGAAGAAACCAGTCCATGGAACCCTGAAATCGCACCGCAGGCTATTGTGATGAACAATAGCGGGAACCAGGAAACATCAGTAGCCGCTGCATTCATCGCAGGAGCTGTAACCTCGGGCTGAAGGAAGACTAACCCAGCATATAAAATGAATAAACCAACAACCAACTGGTGTGAATTAATATAATCACGAGGCTGAAGGAGCTTCCAGACCGGCAGTGTTGAAGCAATGTACACATATACCATCAACACGATAATCCAGACTAAGAATGCCATTGATACACCACTCAGCCCGAACATGACGGTGTTATCCGCTCCACCAAAATATTTCACAAGATCAATCTGCAAGGCCGGTACACGGCTGGCCAGGATTGCTGCACCATACATGACAGCAAGTGCGACCAATGAAGGCAGAAGCATCCCTTTTTTCTTTTTATAAACAGCATAGCCAATCCAGATTGCAAGCGGAATTTGCAGGAATACGGACAGGACACTTGCCGGGAAGCTGACAAATAAGTTCGCGATGACCCATGCAAAAACGGCGTTGACCATCAAAACAAGGATTAAAATAATGAATAAGAACATGATTTTCGCACGTTTGCCTATCAGCTTATTTGTGATGGTACCTACTGACTGCCCCTTATTCCTGACTGAAAGGACAAGAGTTCCGAAGTCATGGACACCTGCCGCGAAGACCGTCCCCAAAGTAACCCACAGGAATGCAGGAAGCCATCCCCAATATACAGCGATTGCTGGCCCGACAATCGGTGCAGCTCCGGCTACAGAGGTAAAATGGTGGCCCCATAGAATCATTTTCTTCGTTGGGACAAAATCCACCCCATCCGAATACTGGTGTGCCGGCGTAACGTAGTTAGGATCTAGACGATAAATCTTTTCTGCTACCCACTTGGAATAGAAGCGATAGCCAATCGCAAAGACAATCATCCCAATCACGGCTAACCATAAAGAATTCATTTTTATTAACCTCCTTTTTTATGAGTTGGTATTACAACTTAATAATAAAAATATATTGCTTAATTAGTCAATAAATTCTGACTACTTTTCTTAAAATCCTGTATTCAAGCATTCATCCCTCTATCAAAAATATTTCCCAACCTACAGATTCGACGAGTTTAGACTTAGTTGTTGAAATGTTCAGACTATTAAAGTATAAATATGATAATCTACTAATTCCTATTAGATAGAATTTGATTTTAGGAGGAATTTATTTGAAGAAAGTCGTTTCCCTAAGTTTGACAGCAAGCCTTGCAATCAGCGGATTGGTTGCTGCCACAGGCTTTGCCGCCCCATCAGCAGATTCACCGTCCAACAAGTTTACGAAAAGCCATGGCGTACCTGAATTTGTTGCTGGCAAGCTGACAAATCCATCAGAGAAAGCAGCAAAGGATATTGTCCTTGGGTACCTGAAAGCTTCGAAAGGAAAATACAATCTGGGAACAAATGATAGTTTTGCTGTTAAATCTCAGGAAGCAGACAAGCTTGGCGGAGATATTGTCCGACTGCAGCAGGTCTATAATGGAGTTCCTGTCTGGGGAGCAACACAGGCAGCCAGAGTTGACGAAAACGGTGTTCTTAAGGTTTTTAGCGGAACTGTCAGCAAGGGACTGGGCGACAAGCTTTTAAAAGTCTCCAGCAAAAAATCCCAGAGAGATGCAATTGCCGTGGCTGAAGGTGATTTGGGCTACAAGCCTGAATATGAAGTAACGCCAACGGCTGAATTTGTTGTTTATCCTGGTGAGGATCAAGCAGTGTACGCTTACCATGTCACGTTGAACTTCCTGAGCCCTGAACCAGGCAATTACCAGTACTTTATCAACGCTGTTACAGGTGAAATTATTAATAAATACAACGCCATTGATACTGCTGGAAAAAACAATCCTTCTTTAAACGGAGCAGATACGGTTGGATCAGGTGTCGGAGTGCTGGGTGACACGAAGTCGTTGAACACGCTTCTTTCAAATGGCTCTTATTACTTACAGGACAATACTCGCGGAAATGGTGTGTTCACCTATGATGCCAAGAACCGCCAGAGAACGCCAGGTTCCCTCTGGGTCGATGCGGATAATAACCTGAACGCTGCTTATGACGGAGCCGCAGTAGATGCCCACTACTATGCAGGCCTCACTTATGATTACTATAAAACCACTTTTGGCCGGAATTCATATGACAACAATGGCGCAGCGCTGAATTCCACAGTCCATTACGGCAGAAGCTACAACAATGCATTTTGGAATGGGCAGCAAATGGTATATGGTGATGGAGATGGCGCTACCTTCATCCCGCTTTCCGGTGCTCTTGACGTAGTGGCGCATGAACTGACACATGCTGTGACTGATTTCAGTTCTGACCTGGTTTACCAGTATGAATCAGGTGCATTGAATGAAGCGATTTCCGATATCTTCGGCACACTTGCTGAATTCCATGACAACAATAACCCAGATTTCGAGATTGGCGAAGATATCTACACTCCAAATACGGCTGGTGACGCCCTTCGTTCAATGAGTGACCCTACAAAATATGGTGATCCGGATCACTATTCGAAACGTTATACTGGAACATCCGACAATGGCGGAGTCCATATCAACAGCGGAATCATCAATAAAGCTGCCTACCTTCTGAGCGAAGGCGGTTCACATTATGGAGTATCGGTCCCGGGAGTCGGAACAGATAAAATGGGAGCGATCTTCTACCGTGCAAACACTGTGTATTTCACTTCTTCCACGAATTTCAGCCAGGCACGGGCAGGAACTGTACAAGCAGCAAAAGACCTGTATGGTGTAGCTTCGGCAGAAGTTGAAGCTGTCAACAAAGCATTTGATGCTGTAGGAATATATTAATAACTTTAAATTTAGTAAGACTGGCTCATTTATTCTTGTGAGCCAGTTTTTCAATGCTGATGCTCCCGCGCTTTCTCGTTTGAATGAAAGAATAGAATTATGGTTTTGAGTAAGCTGGATTGAGTCTGCTGAAGCTTGGCAGCTTTGGCTTAGGATCATGAAAAACTGTCACAAAACAAAGGGAATTTTGGCAGCTTTGACCTCGAAACCAGAATAGTTGTCACAAAACCCGCAGAATCTTGACAGCTTTGGCCACACACACTGAAAAGCTGTCAAAACAGAATCACTATGCCATGACGGATACTTTAATTAAACTGACACTATAGGAATCTTCTGCATATATACTTCACTGCTTTAATAAAATGATTGACATCCTGCAATAATGGCTGTAATATTTAGAGAAATTTAATAATTCAATAATATGAAATCTTATCCAGAGAAGCTGAGGGTCTGGCCCTGTGAAGCTTCAGCAACCTTCAACTATTTTTTGTTGAAAAGGTGCTAATTCCAGCAAGTTTTAAAAACTTGGCAGATAAGAAGAATGGCTATCAACTGTAAAAGTCTTCTTCTTAAGAAGGCTTTTTTGTTTTATTAGGGACTTCTCGTAACCGACTTCCTGCAAAATTGTAGATCAAGTCCCTTTTAAGTCGATTATCTCGTCTTTTCATAAAACAAAAATTGCCATCTGACTATCTTTCATTAGGAGTGAATACATTGGCAGAAATCGATACGAAGTTAGCGCAGCTTGGCAACAGAAGTGAATCATCAACAGGTGCGGTCAACCCACCAATCTATTTAACGACGGCATACCGCCACGAAGGGATTGGCCAATCGAGCGGATATGATTATGTCCGCACTGGCAACCCTACTCGTGAAATTCTTGAAAAAGCGATCGCAGACCTTGAGGAAGGTGAACGGGGATTTGCCTGCAGTTCCGGAATGGCAGCAATCTGGACCGTTCTGTCCTTATTTGAACACGGGGATGAATGGATTGTCTCTAAGGATTTATACGGAGGAACTTACCGTCTTCTTGAGCAGGGTTTCAAAAAGTGGGGGTTAAATAGTACATATGCTGACATGGCAGATCTACACGAAATCAAATCCGCAATCAATCATAGGACAAAGGCTCTTTTTGTAGAAACGCCGACAAATCCGCTGATGGAGCAGGCTGATATTGAAGCCATCGCAAATATCGCAAAAGAGAGCGGTATTCTGCTGATTGTGGATAATACCTTCTACACCCCCCTGCTGCAAAAACCATTGGCTTTAGGTGCAGATATCGTGATCCATAGTGCAACTAAATATCTTGGAGGTCACAATGATGTCCTTGCAGGGCTCATCGTTGCCAGGGGACAGCAGATATGTGATTCCCTCTTCCTTCATCATAATGGCGGTGGTGCGGTGTTAAGTCCTTTCGACTCCTGGCTGCTCATTCGCGGGATGAAAACACTGGCATTAAGGATGGAACGCCACGAGCAAAATGCCAGGGAACTGGTAGATTATTTGCAGAATCATCATGCAGTGAAGGATGTCTTGTATCCAGGCAGAGGCGGAATGATTTCTTTCAGAGTACACTCTCCTGCTATGGTCAATCCGTTTCTTAAAAGTCTATCAACCATTACTTTTGCAGAAAGCCTTGGTGGCGTCGAAAGCTTCATTACCTACCCTGCGACTCAGACACATGCTGATATCCCAGCTGAAATTCGTGAAAAAACCGGGGTTTGTGACCGACTGCTTCGATTCTCTGTGGGAATCGAAAATGTTGCCGATCTGATAAATGATTTAGACGACGCATTCCAAAAGGCAAGCCAGGAGGCAGAAGCGATATGAGCAGATATACATTCGAAACCCATCTGCTCCATAACAAGCATAAATTCGACCCTGCAACCGGTGGAGTAAGCGTACCGATCCAGCATGCCTCAACCTTCCACCAGCCGTCGGCAGACAAGTTCGGAAAATATGATTATAGCCGCAGCCTTAATCCAACCAGAGAGGCACTTGAGGAAATAATCGCCGAGCTAGAGGGCGGTGTACGAGGTTTTGCTTTTTCTTCCGGGATGGCTGCCATTTCAACTGCCTTTTTGCTTCTTTCTCAGGGAGATCATGTAGTCATCACCGAGGATGTTTATGGCGGGACATATCGAATGGTTACTAATGTTTTGAACCGTTTTGGAATTGAGCATACTTTTGTGGACATGACAGACCTTGAAGCGGTAGAACAAGCGATTAGGCCAAATACTGCATTATTTTATGCTGAAACTCCCTCTAATCCGCTGTTGAAGGTAACAGATATTCAAGCGATCAGCGAAATAGCGAAGAAACACGGCGCACTTACATTTGTTGATAATACTTTCATGACTCCATACTTGCAGCGTCCGCTTGAACTTGGAGCTGATATTGTCCTTCACAGCGCCACAAAGTTTCTTTCCGGCCACAGTGATACTGTGGCGGGTCTGGCGGTAGTTAAGGATGAACAACTGGCCAATAGGCTTTATTCCCTGCAGAACTCGTTCGGGGCAGTCCTGGGGGTTCAGGATGCGTGGCTTGTCATGAGAGGCATTAAAACCTTGTCAGTCAGAATGAACCAATCTCAGCAAAGCGCAAAGAAAATCGCTGGATTTTTAAAGAAGCAGCCTTTAATCAAGGATGTCTTTTACCCTGGTCTTGCGAATCATCCGCAGTCAGACCTTCAGATCCAGCAGGCATATGGGCCAGGAGCGGTTCTTTCATTTGAACTGGAAGATGCGGAGGTTTTAACTAGATTTATAGAACAAGTGAAACTTCCAGTTTTTGCAGTCAGCCTTGGAGCAGTAGAATCCATCCTCTCCTACCCTGCAAAAATGTCACATGCGGCCATGCCGCAGGACGAACGAGAAAGGCGTGGAATCACTGATGGCCTCCTTCGACTCTCTGTCGGGCTGGAAAACGCCGGCGATTTGATTGCGGACTTTGAGCAAGCTTTTGATTACATAGGAACTTTAGCAGCACAAAAGGAGGAAGTCTAATGAGTTTCCTGAAACGACTGGAAAATGAAATATTAATTGCCGATGGAGCAATTGGCACTCTCCTCCACTCTTATGGAGCCGGTATCTGTTTTGAAGAGTTGAACATTTCCCATCCTGAAGAAGTAATACAGATTCATAAGGCCTATATAAATGCGGGTGCCGACTTAATCCAGACGAACACATACGCAGCCAATTATATAAAACTTGAAAGATATGGGCTCGAGGATCAGGTAAAAGAGATTAATAGTGCGGCGGTAAAGCTCGCCCGACAGGCTGCAGGCACTGATGCGTATGTACTTGGCACGATTGGCGGCAACCGGGGAATCAGGCCTTCCGCCATCCCGATTGAGGAAATTAAAAGAAGCTTCAGGGAGCAGCTATACTGTTTACTCCTTGAGGGCGTAGACGGACTTTTATTAGAGACATTTTATGATATGGAAGAAATCGAGACCATTCTTGAGATAGCCCGGAAGGAGACCGACCTGCCAATCATTGCTCAGGTATCCCTCCAGGAAATAGGAATCATGCAGGACCAGACCCCGCTTCAGGAAGTTTTCAATAGACTAGAGGATCTTGGCGCTGATCTTGTGGGTCTGAATTGCAGACTTGGTCCCCATCATATGATTTCCAGTCTTGAGCAGATAGAGCTGCCATCAAAGGCCTTCCTTTCCGCCTATCCGAATGCCGGACTGCCTGCCTACACAGATGGTAAATTCCATTACGAAGGCAATCCTGAGTACTTCGGCAAGTCTGCCCGCAGCTTCCGTGACCAGGGAGTCAGGCTGATTGGCGGCTGCTGCGGAACGACTCCAGAACATATCAAAGCATTTGCTGATGAGCTAAAAGGGTTGCCGCCAGTGTTGGATAAGAAACTCCCTGCAAAGAAGCCGAAAATTGTTGTCACACCCGCTGACGTAAAAAGACCTTTAGCTCCACTTCATCAAGTGGTGAAAGAACGTCCATCCGTAATCGTGGAGCTTGACTCACCTCGAAAACTGGATACGACACGCTTTTTTGAAGGAGCAAAAGCATTAAAGGATACTGGTATTGATGCCTTGACCCTTGCAGACAATTCACTTGCTTCACCCAGAATTTCAAATGCAGCTATCGGCCATCTGGTAAAAGAAAAAATCGGTTTGCGACCACTTGTACATTTAACTTGCCGTGACAGGAACATCATTGGCCTTCAGTCACATTTAATGGGTTTGCATACACTCGGGCTGCATGACGTGTTAGCCGTAACGGGTGACCCTGCCCGTGTCGGTGATTTTCCTGGTGCTTCGTCTGTTTTTGATGTTTCTTCCTTCGAGCTAATAGAGATGATCAAACAGTTTAATGATGGTCTCTCCTATTCTGGAAAAGATTTAGGACAAAAAGGTGCATTCTCTATTGGTGCTGCCTTCAATCCAAATGTTCGTTCCATCGAAAAGGCTGTCATGAGGATGGAAAAGAAAATCCGCGCTGGTGCAGATTATTTCATCACCCAGCCAGTTTACTCTGAAAAAATGCTTTTGGAGGTCCATGAAGCAACAAAGCATATTGATGCCCCTGTTTATATCGGACTCATGCCGCTAACAAGCAGCAGAAATGCTGAATTCCTTCATAATGAAGTTCCCGGCATCAAGATTTCACAGGAAATACTCAACATTATGGCGAAATTCAATAATGAACCGCTGCTGTCCAAAAAGGAAGGCATCGCGATTACAAAAGGTTTGATTGAGGCTGCAGCAGAACTGTTTAACGGAATCTATATCATCACACCTTTTATGAATTATGAGATGAGTGTTGAGTTATCGAGCTACGCTAATGAGTGCAGCAGCCTTCTAAAGAGGAGGAAACAGAATGTCAACCTTGTTAACTGAACAGATGAAGAATAAAATCCTGATCATGGACGGAGCGATGGGAACGATGCTCCAGCAGGCAGACTTGACCCCCGCAGATTTTGGCGGAGAAGAATATGACGGCTGTAACGAAATCCTGAATATAACTGTTCCGGAAGTAATTGAAAATATCCATCGGGAATACTTTGAAGCCGGTGCAGACATCGTGGAGACCAATACCTTCGGTGCTACGAGCCTGGTCCTTGATGAATATGGCATCGGCCATAGAGCTTATGAAATCAACAAAGAAGCCGCCCTTATTGCCAGGAAAGCGGCTGACAAGGCCTCCACTCCCTCCCAGCCGCGATTTGTGGCTGGTTCAATGGGTCCGACTACCAAAACACTAAGCGTGACCGGTGGCTCAACCTTTGAAGAAATGTCTGCTTCCTATGAAGAACAGGCGCTTGGCTTGATCGATGGGAATGTCGATTTGCTCCTGCTTGAAACGAGCCAGGACTTGTTGAACGTAAAAGCGGCTTATACCGGCATCCAGCGTGCATTTCAGAAAAGTGGCAAAGAACTACCTCTCATGATTTCTGCCACAATTGAGCCAATGGGCACGACACTTGCTGGCCAATCTATTGAAGCTTTTTATATTTCAGTCCAGCATATGAATCCGATTGCGATCGGACTTAATTGCGCAACCGGACCGGAGTTCATGCAGGAACATCTGCGTTCCCTGTCCTCCCTTTCGACTGCTGCTGTCAGCTGTTATCCGAACGCTGGGCTGCCTGATGAGGAAGGTCAATATCATGAAACGCCTGACACGCTCGCTCAGAAGCTATCTGACTTTGCCCGTGAAGGCTGGCTTAATATTGTTGGCGGCTGTTGCGGCACTACTCCTGCACATATTAAGGCGATTTCGGAAAAAATGCAGGAACGCCCGCCAAGGCAAACGGAAGAAAATAAGCTGCATATGGTTTCGGGGATTGAGCCTTTCATCTATGATGATCCAACACTAAGGCCAATTATGGTTGGTGAACGGACGAACGTGATCGGTTCCAGAAAATTCAAACGCCTGATCTCAGAAGGCAAACTGGAGGAAGCAGCAGAAATAGCGAGGGCTCAGGTGAAAAATGGAGCCCATGTCATCGATATCTGCCTGGCTGACCCGGACAGAGATGAACTTCAAGATATGGAAGGTTTTATTAAGGAAGTTGTTAAAAAAGTGAAAGCGCCGCTTGTGATTGACTCTACTGATGATGAGGTAATTGAAAAAGCATTGAGTTATTCGCAGGGTAAGGCAATCATCAATTCCATCAATTTGGAGGATGGCGAAGAAAGGTTCGAATCAGTTGCACGCCTTATCCACAAATATGGTGCAGCTGTCGTGGTAGGAACGATTGATGAGGAAGGTATGGGAGTTTCCGCTGAAAGAAAATTGGAAATTGCCAATCGGTCATACGACCTTCTTGTCAATAAATATAAAGTACCGGCACAGGACTTGATTTTTGATCCGCTTGTCTTCCCAGTCGGCACCGGGGATGAACAATATATTGGATCAGCGAAAGCGACCGTGGAGGGAATCAGGAGAATCAAAGAAACTTTCCCGGAAACACAAACGATTCTTGGAATCAGCAATGTTTCCTTTGGCCTCCCTCCTGTTGGCCGTGAGGTGTTAAATTCAGTATTTCTTTACCACTGCACCCAGGCTGGCCTAGACTACGCAATTGTGAACACGGAAAAACTAGAGCGTTTTGCTTCAATAAGTTCTGAAGAAGTTAAAATGGCCGAAGATTTATTATTCAATACAACCGATAAAACTCTTGCGGAATTCACCGATTTTTATCGGGGTAAAAAGAAAGAAACAAAAAGCACCCTGCCTGATATGCCGCTTGAAGAAAGACTCTCCTACTATGTAGTTGAAGGAACGAAAGAAGGCCTTCTTCCCGACCTTGATCATGCACTTGAAGCCTACTCTGCCCCGCTTGATATCATCAATGGTCCATTGATGGCCGGGATGAAAGAAGTTGGCAGGCTGTTCAATGACAACCAGTTGATTGTGGCGGAGGTCCTTCAGAGTGCAGAGGTCATGAAGGCGGCTGTGTCCCATTTAGAGCCACATATGGAGAAAAATGATTCAACAGCAGCAAAGGGAAAGGTGCTCCTAGCGACTGTAAAGGGCGATGTCCATGATATTGGCAAAAACCTGGTGGATATTATCCTCAGCAATAATGGTTATGATGTTGTCGATCTAGGAATCAAGGTGACACCAACTGCCCTTATTGAGGCGATTAAAAAGGAAAAACCAAATATCGTTGGCCTTTCAGGACTGCTTGTTAAATCTGCACAGCAGATGGTGCTGACTGCCCATGATATGAAACAGGCTGGCATCGACACTCCTATCCTTGTGGGCGGCGCTGCCTTATCAAGGAAATTCACTGATACGAAAATCGCTAAGGAGTATGACGGACTTGTTTTATATGCAAAAGATGCGATGAATGGGCTGTCGATTGCGAATCAATTGCAGGAGCCGGACGGGTACGAACAATTTTTAACTGAACAAAAGGCTAAGAAAGAAGCTGCGATGGATAAGCAGGACTATACGACAACGGGCCGAACTTCTGCCACAACCGTTTTAGAACGTCCAAAGGTAACAGCAAAGGCACCGGTATTCATCCCGCAGGATACAAAGAGGCACCTTGTTAAATCCTACTCCCTGTCCCATATTGAGCCCTATGTAAACCAGCAAATGCTTCTGGGGCATCACCTTGGACTAAAGGGAAAGGTAGAAAGACTGCTGGCTGATGGCAATGAAAAGGCAGTCAAGCTCCAGGAAGTAGTCCAATCCCTTTTAAAAGAAGCCAAGACAAATAATTGGATTAAACCTGCGGCCGTTTATCAGTTCTTCCCTGCCCAGTCAGATGGAAATAGGCTGTATGTATTTAATCCTGAAAAACCCGATCAAATTGCAGAAACATTTGAATTTCCGCGACAAGAGGTTTCACCTGGATTATGCCTGGCAGATTTTGTCCGCCCTGTCAGTGATTCCGAAAAGGATTACATCGGAATGTTCGCAGTGACAGCAGGTGCAGGAATTCGCCAGGCAGCAGAACAGCTGAAAAACGAAGGGCGATTCCTGGAAAGCCATGCACTCCAGGCACTTGCTCTTGAAACGGCAGAAGGATTCGCGGAATTGATCCATCGCCAAATCCGTGATCGTTGGGGTTTCCCGGACACACCGGCTATGACAATGAAGGACCGTTTCGCCGCCAAGTATCAAGGCCAGCGATTTTCATTCGGATATCCAGCTTGCCCAGACCTGGAAGATCAAAGAAAGCTTTTCAACTTGATCAAACCAGAAGATATCGGGATTAATTTAACCGAAGGATTCATGATGGAGCCCGAGGCATCGGTCACAGCTATGGTCTTCTCCCATCCAGACGCAAGGTATTTCAATGTGTTGAAAACTTAATAGGAATCGAAGCCCAGTATTTTAAAGTACTGGGTTTTATCGATTTGAGGATTCTGACCTTAAGTATCCCGAATAACAACTATTGTTATCGGTAAAGATACTCAATGGCACAAATATTTCGAAACGAGGGACAACTAATGAAGGAACTTTTACAGCAAATCAGAAGTGAGCTAGAAAAGGCTTATACAAATCCTGAATCGAATGATTTAGGTCAGAGCATTCGCCAGCTTCAGGATGCAAAGGAACAATACGGTGACAAAGGCACAATGATTGAAGATGTTATCCGCTCATTAAGTCAAGCCAAACACTCAGAACAGGCTCTTGAGAATGCAGGTGATATTCCTTCCGCAGGCGCGTTCGGACAAGCCTATAATGCCCTGCAGCATGCAATTGAATCATATTCTAATACTAATAATGATCCATTTTAAGAAGGATCCCCGGTTCGTCCGGGGATACTTTTTATTCCTGTATGATTTGTGTTTGGTAACTTGACATAAAGCTCTCAATAACTTTTTCCAAATCACCACTCGCTTCCGGTACCTGTACAATCACCTCATTCCTTTTCTCAATAGCAACTACGTTAATATGATCCATTCGATTTACATCTAGCTGAAGCCTTAAAGCATCTGAAACAGCTTTAGCTTCAAAACCCTCACCAAGTATATAACGATTATTCCTCACATCTCATCTTCCCTTTCAAATGTTTTTCATTGTCGCTATATAGTTTCTGTTATCTAGCTGTAAATATAGCCAGACAGGAAACTAAATTTTGTCTTTAGCGAAATCTTTACTGGAACTGCTATACCTGGTGGCAAAGATGACATATTTCTTTTAATTTTTTGGATAATAAAACTATATCTGGTAAATATTATTTTCATAAAGTAGATGGAGGTTCAAGGTGGAATACAAAAATAACATGGAGTTCGAAATCCTTAATGGCTTTTTGCCCAATATGTATAACTCAGACAGATTGAAGGTTCTAGAGGTTTCAAACAGCAGCGTAATCATCAAAATGAACAACGCGGAGAATCGGAGTGTTTTTCCGGTGGATAACTTTGACTATTGGATCAAACGCGGCTTGTTGGTGAATGTTAATGAAAAAAGGCGGACATCCTAAAAGGAGAAAACAGCGGTATATTAGCCGCTGTTTTCTTTTGTATTGCTATTAGGAAGTATTCGATTAATTATTCCTTCTTAACGAAGTACTCCACTTAATCCTTTTAAACTCTTGATAAAGTTTATAAGTTTCCCAATAATCATGTTTTCTCTTCATTTCTTCTTTCTTTGTATTCCATATATATTCTAATGCTAAATAATTCATTTCCATATCTTTCGCCTCCCTTATTCTTAAATCAAGAATAAGGGATTTGAATTATGGAAACATTCACCATCAGATTGATTCTTCCTCCATCTTTTGGCGGAATCAGCTTAAGACCATTAAATACCTTTCTTCATTTGAGCTTGGTACTCTTTGGAGGTCCTCACTTCTACGGTCAAAGACCCTTTTCCCACTATTGCTTTCAGTAAAAGTGGCACGCCTGTTGTGTTCTCGAACCTGAAATCCTTGCCTCCATAGGAAACCGTTGCATCCCTTCCTTCTGGGACATAGCCTACAGATAAGGAATGATGATGTTTTTCCACATATCCAACACCTAGAACATCAACTGCATTGTATAAAGTAGACGAAGTCTGGCAGATGCCTCCTCCTATCCCCATGACCAGCTTTTTGTTCACAATTTCTTCAGCAGGCTGATAGCCATGTGCTTCATCGCTTGGTCCGACAGTCGTATTAAATGAAAACACATCCCCAGTTCCCAAGATAACATTATTAATAGCCTCAGCTGACAGTTCAATATTCTTCGTCCTGCCTGCAACGGAAGCGTTAAAATAGGTTGTGTATTTTCCAACAACAACCTCGCCCAGCTGAGCAGCATCATTGAGTTGGTAACCACTCGCCGTTACATAAAGTGGCAGCTCGACATTTCCCCCTAGTTCTGAAGCCTCGAGGATCTTTTCAACTAGCTCCGCTTCTTCCAAAACAATTAAAGGATTCCCTTTAATCACCTGTCCATCCGGACCAAGCTTATCCGGAATCATCCTTTGGTCGTACCCAGGTTTCGTATCCGTCCCGCGAGCCAATTGTCGGGCCCATTTCTCCAATTCTGCTCTATACCTTGCATTGTCATTTCCATAACCCATCTTCTCCGGTGTAAGTGATCGAACCAATTCTTGAGTGGTAGGCTCGATAACATTCACTACAATTGGTTGAGCCTCTTCTTCTTCTTTAACAGGCTCATTTCCTTCATCTGCATTTTCTGTTTCTTGCTCGCCCTCCTGTTCATTCACCTTATTCTCTGTCTCAGCTTTCTTTGCAGTAGATTCCGAACAGCCAGCCAATCCAATGAATACCGCAACAATCAACAGCCAAATAACCCTCATTTTTCTCCCCATGTTACCCCCATCATTCCTCTATATATTTAAAAACAGCATTCCATTATATTCAGGGATACTTTTCCATATTTCCGCAAGTTCTTTAAAAAATAAAAATAAATACCTAAGGCTTCACTTTTCAAGAAAAAAAAGATAAAATACTTATAAACCAATATGAAAGGTAGGAATTGAAATGACTGATGAAATTCGCACAATTCCTCGGCCCCTGGTTAGAACAAATCAGTGGTTTATTGTCTTAAGTGTAATTAGTACCTGGTTAACAGGTTTAGAATGGATTTTGGCTTTGCCACTTCTCGCTGGCATTTCAGGGCTGTTATTTGGATATAATCCGGTAATGAGAATAGCGAGCAGCTTCCTTAGCAAGAATAAATCGGATTATATCCCGGAGGAGTGGGATCAACAACAGTTCAATCAAAAAATCGCTGTTGGCTGCCTAGCAGGCGGACTGATTGCCTATGCCAATGGTTTAACGTTGTTGGCAAATATATTTACTATAATGGTAGCTTTAGCCGCATTTATAGCAATCCTTGGATTTTGCATTGGCTGCTTCATTCGTTTTCAATGGTCTAAATACAAACCAAAAAAACATGCAGTTAATTCTTAAGAGAGACCTTCCGTTAGGTCTCTTCTTTATTTTGATTCCCCATCATTTTTTCATTGAATTGCTGTGAATAACCCTTTGGAATACTGAGCGTGTTCCATTCCTCATTCTTGATTATCTTCGCTAAAAAGACAATCTGCCCAGCATGGGTTGCTTGATGGACAACCTGACGCTGGATCGCTTCAATGGCAGTATGCGGTTCATTTCTTATAAAGACTGTTTTATCCAAATCTTCCTCCGATAACTGTGAAAGTGTTTGAAAAAGCACAGTCCAGCCAGCATTCCAATGTGATATCAGTGCCTCCCTAGTGGGAAATGTACCTTCGAATTCCCCGTCCCTGTTGCGGTCAGGCTTCTCACCATCCGCTGTCAAAAAGTCACGAAATCTTGATTGAAGATTCCCGCTCATATGCTTAGCAATAATGGCAATGCTATTTGATTCTTCGTTTGGCGAATAATGAAGCTCCTGAAAATTCAATTGCTCCATCGCTCTTTCAGACTGATTTTTTATGTTCTTGAAATTCTCAGTGGCCAAATTTAAATAAGTCATTTTTTACACCTCCATAAACTAATTATTCCTCCGAAAAGAGAGAATCCCTTCTTTGTTTTATCAAGATAAGGATTTTTTATTAATCACATTGTACGGATATCCAGTAATTATGAGTTCGAAAACCAATAGGTTAAACGATGATAGAGGCATAAAAAAAGCGAGATTCCTTATGGAATCTCACTCAAATTAAATAACTTCTGCCAAATTAGCGTTAAAACGGCGCTTTTGGATAAATATCAGTCTTAAAGATAAGGATATCCCTGCTGCGAGCAATCCGATTGTCAGACCTACCCAGTAACCAGAAGCTCCAAGCCCGGTATTATGGGCCAGCATGTAGCCGACCGGAAGACAGATGAGCCAGTATGCAATCAATGTGATAACAAAAGATATATTCACGTCTTTGTATCCGCGCAATGCTGCGAGCGCAGTCGCCTGGATTGCGTCGGAAATCATGAAAAATAAGGCGTAAACCAAAAATTGGCCGGTTAATGCAATCACTGCTGGTTCATTTGAATAAAATCCTGCTACCTTATAGCGGAATAGTACGACTAGCAGTCCGGCTCCAACTGCAATGATCGCACCAAGATAGATCCCCATCCAGCTGTAGGCTTTAGCATCATCATAACGGCCAGCCCCAACTTCGAATCCGACCAAAACAGTTTGCGCCATTGATATGCTCATCGGAATCATATATAGAAAAGAAACAATATTCAAAGCTGACTGATAAGCGGCAATAGTAGTGATGTTAAATTTACTGATCAATATGGTGACGACAGCAAACATGCTAGTTTCAAAGAAAATGGATAATCCCATCGGGACACCGATTTTCAAGATCTCCTTCACTTTCTCACCCGAAAATTCCTTGAAGTATTCCAACCCGACAAACTCCGAGAATGGCTTTTGCTTGATAATGACAACAGCAGTCAATCCCGCGATTACATAATAGGTAATCGACGTTGCATAACCTGCTCCGGCTCCTCCTAATTCAGGAAAACCCCAATGACCGAAAATCAGGACATAATTCAAGAAGAAATTGATTGGCAGGGACATTAGCAGTATATACATGACCACCCTTGTTTTACCAAGTGCATAAATGAATGACCTCAATACATTAAAAATAAATAATGGGATGATTCCAAAGCTTAATCCGGCCAGATAGCGAAAGGCCGTTTCGTGAACACCTTCTGGAAGGTTCATCGCTGTTAAAATAGGATTCAGCAGAAAAACACCCAAAACGATAACAAGTACTGCAATGATTAATGCCAAATAAATACCATGAGTGAGGATGGATGAGACTTCTTTTCCCTTCTTTTCACCAAACCGCTGGGCTGCAATTGGCGAAACTGCAAGAAGTATTCCGCTGAGTCCTGTGAAGACCGGGCTCCAAATCGATGACCCAATCGCCACTCCGGCTAGATCCGTAGAATTATATTTTCCTGACATGATCGTATTAAAGAAGACCATTGAAAACATCCCTAATTGAGTGATCAAGATTGGGATCAGCATGACAAAAATCTGTTTTATTTTCTCTTTTGTCGAATATGTCTGGTACATCTGTGTACTCCTTGAATATAGTAATTATATAATTATAGCAAAATCTTAGCTTAACGACCGTTGTTTTTTCGAATTACTAAATATTAATATTATTTTAAAAATGGAAATACCCCCCTAATTATTTCCTTCATAATCCTTGATACAATAGAAATATATCGAGGAGTGAATCAACATGAAAATCATAAAATTTCTACTGCTATCATCTCTGCTTGCCGTCCTGTCATTTTCCGTGTGGATTTACTATCCCCAATACCAAATCAATAAAATCAAGCAGGAAAATGCACCAACAGTTGAAAAGACCAATAAGCTTACTTATATAGATTATTACAGAGCAATACCAGACAGTACCATCCATCATCTTGCAATCGGGGACTCAATTATCCGTGGCTACAATATCCCGGAGGAAGAAAACTTCATCAGCCAATTTTCCACCCAGTTAAGTGCCGAAACAGGCAAACAAGTCGTTTCCCAGAACGAAGGAGTAATCGGTATTACCAGTGAGAGGTTGAATCTTATGGTACAGGACGGAGTGTATGACGAAGCGATCAAAGAGGCCGACCTTATAACTGTTAACGTTGGCGGCAATGATATTCTTAAATTGGTAAAGAAGAGCGATATTTACAGTGCTTTAAAATCCTTTGACAGTCTGCAAAAGGATTTTTCACAAAATCTTGCTGAGGTTACCACGAAAATTGCTGAATTGAATCCTTCTGCAACAATCGTGCTTCTTGAGCTGTATAACCCGATGCCAGCCGACCACCAATTCTATTCCCTGGCAGATAAGCTTCTTCCAAAATGGAATTTAATGATTTATGAAGCAGCAAAAGGGACTACATCATCGATTGTGGTACAAACGACGAATGTCATCAACAGTGATAATTTGGAATATTTGTCTAGTGATGGAGTGCATCCGAACTTTTCTGGCAATACAGCCATATCGAGTCAGATCCTCCAGCAGTTCCAACAACAGCATAAAGCGGATGCCGTCCTGGCAAACCGCCAAAATTAAGCTGGGCCGTGCGCCTGGCTTTTATTTATTTTTGCTGTTCCTCATGGAATTGTTCATTTAATAAAGGGTTTTCAGTTGTGGCAAAATTGACGGATTGGAGACTTGTTTCTTCATCGAGTCCAAATAATTTGGCTACTTCACTCTCATAGGCCTCGCCTTCTGTATCTTTTTTCATTTGCGTTCACCTCCGTTCAAGGATTTTATCTAAGAACGATATTCCGCCTGATAGGAGTTGTGCCCAGAATGTACCGACAGCAATGTGTCTGCATACCCTACCAGCCGATTTACAATTTCTTCTGCCAGTCCATAGACAAGCAGATGATTTCCTTCCCCATGAAGGTCAGGATCATCAAAAATGACTGTTGTATTGATAAATATTTCCTTATTGCCGTATAGATTGTAATGGATTATCGCCTTCCCCGCAGCTCCCCCGCTAACTGGATCCTTAAACCCTGGGATAAATACATACCATTCTTCTGCTGATGCAGAACGAAAATTCTTGGTGAATTTCATGCCCGTAATTTCTTTAGACAGGTTTGAATCTTCCATGGAAATAACTTTATTTTGATCGCTCATTGTGCTCACCACTAATTTCTGCTTATTTCTTAGCTAAATCATTCCGGTCTGCAGCAAGCGGAGGCTGTTCAAGCCATCCTTCATGGATCATGATATTTGCTCCGTCTTCGGCATATAATAAAATCTCTCCGTTTAAACGGGCATAAATTGCTGCAATATCCTTCCTTTGACTGGCCGCAATAGACATTCCATAATTGCCGCTGCCGGAAAAATTCATCAGGCCAAAATGGAACATCATCAATTTATCTGAAAATGGCGATTCCTTTGATTTGGATATCTCGTGATCCCAGGTCATCGGAACAGGAAGATTCTCATCGCGAAGAAATCCGGAAAAAATCTTGATATGCTTTTCCGCTACTTCCTTTCCTCTTAGGAGATAATTTTGGACCTTATTTGATTTGGCAACCTGACTAAAACCAATTGCAAGTGCTTCCCCTAATTTATTTGTCTGTATGTTCGCGTACAAGTGAGTAATCTCCATGGCCGTCAAAGTTCGTTTACTGCCCATGAAATCTGATAAAAAGCTTTGTTTATGAATGAACTCATTTTTGTCAGGATAAGGGATATAAGCGGGTCTGACTAAGAGTCCTTTTTCTTGCAATAGTTTTGTTGCTTCATTATTCAACTCGATTGTCGACTTTAAACATTTCGTGTAAAAAGATAAGATGTCTTCTCTGAAAACATGTGGCTGAAGAAATCCATATACCGCTAAGCCGCCTCTTGCCATATGCTTGACATAATTCAAATAGAATGGATCTGAAACAACATGGGTGCCTGTTTGTTAACGTCCTGTTCCGTAAAGCCGATGGGAACAGGAATGTTTTCCTTAAGGAATATTTTTTTAATAATTTCTGCATGTTGTGCTGATATATCGTATGCATGCTCCACGACTGTTTTGATTTCTGGATCAACAACTTTTTCAAGGAAATGCCCAAAAACACAGACAGACATTGTATCTCCAAGGTAATTTTGGTGAAGCGCTGCTAATTCAGCTGATGTCAATTGGATGTTTTCGTGTTTCGTCACTTCTTTCAAACCCTTCTGTGTAGTTAAGGATAGATTCCCCCTTAAGAACGAAATTATAATGGTATAACTCGACCGGTTATGGTCTGCATTAACAGTTTTTTTACCTGATATTCGTTGCAAACTATTGCAGGAACATTGTTTCCACAACTACATTATTGGGAGGAAAACAGATGCATACAATTCAGCATGGGTTACAGCAAGTGAATCAAACACGCCAGATCGCTCAGCAGTTGATTCAACAAACTCAGCAGGGCAGCCAGCAATATCAGATGATGCTGCAGCAGGAACAACAGAACATTCACATGCTTGAACAATTGCTTCAGCGTGAGAAGCAAGCAGCGCAAATGATTGAGGTTAGCCTTCGAAATCATGACCTTGCCATTAACCGATGCCAGGAAGTCATCAATTTATGCTCCCAGATGGCCAGCGAGCTATCAGGCAACAATGTTTCCACCTATGGATTCCAGACTGCCATCCAGCAACCGGTTCATTATCAGCAGCAGTCTGTGTCCCAATTCATGCAACAACCTTCTTTTAACCAGTAGGACTGGATTATTCCCAGAAGTTAAAAAGCCAGCACCTTGTAACGAACTGGTGCTGGCTTTTTATTTGCCAAGATTATAAAAACCAAACCTTCACGATCTTCTCGCCTTCTATTTCATATATGGCAACCGCTTTTTTCGGTTCGGAATTTTCCCTTCCTGTTACGAGTTCATGGTCAACAACCTTGTTCCAGTGGACCATTCTGGCCAATAGTTCCGCATGGTTATTGGGATGGTCTGTAAAAAGCTTTCCGTATCTGGTTCGCATTTCATCAATACCCCGTGCAGTCACCCTGTTACCAGGAAAATCCATAATCACTACATCATCACTATAAACAGATAAAAACTCTTCTAAATCTTGTTTGTTATAAGCGTCAAGTTGTTTTTGCGCAAGCATTTCTGATATTTTCTCCATTAATATTCTCCCTATAAATCAAATTTGTTTACTTTTTATTATACAAAACCCCCTGGTATCCAGGGGGAAGTAATTAATTATTAACTAATTTATGAGAAGGTTTTTTGGCAGGAGCATTTTTGCCAATTGTGTCTTCCGCCTGTGTTGCGCGTTTGATAAAGAAAGCAAGCACCAACGCAATCGCTGATAAGAATACAGTGACAAAAAAAGCGTCATTGATTCCCTGAAGCATCGCTTGCATGGCAATCTGCTGCTCCATTTCCGCTTGTACAGCAGGAGTAACTGCTTTACCTGCAGCTGAAGCTTCTTTAAGTGCTGAGGCTGCTAATTCTTTTCCATAGGATTCTGCACGCATTGACATTACCGTTACCAACAAGGCTGTTCCAATTGCACCAGAAACCTGCTGCAGCGTGTTGTTCATTGCTGTGCCGTGTGGATAATAACGAGCCGGCAACTGGTTTAGTCCATTTGTGTTAACTGGCATATTAACCATCGACATGCCGAACATGCGAACCGTATAAAGGATGATCAGCTGAGTATAAGTCGTTTCCATAGAAAGCTTGCTGAAAAAGTAGCTCGTCACAAGCGTAATGATCAGACCAACGACAGCCAAAGCGCGACCGCCAAACTTATCAAATAATTTTCCAGTAATCGGAGACATAATTGCCATGGCAATCGCTCCTGGCAACAGCATTAAGCCCGCATCCAATGGTGAAATGCCGCGTATTGTCTGCACGTAGATTGGCAGAAGCAGCATTCCAGAAAACAAAGCCATTGTGACGATCATAGAAATCACTGATGATAAAGCAAACATTGGATATTTATAAATCCTGAAATTCAACATCGGATTATCCTGGCGTAATTGACGAAGGATAAAGACGATTAGTGAAACTGCACCTATCGTTAATGTTAGATAAACATGTGGACTGTCCCATCCCTTCGAACCGGCAGAACTGAAGCCATACAGGAGCCCGCCGAATCCTACGCTTGATAGTGATAAAGAAATGATGTCCAAACGCATATACACTTTCTCTTTTTTATCTTTTAACAGGAAGAATCCCAGTAACAATACCGTGGCTGCGATTGGCGTTACAAAATGGAAAAGCATCCTCCAGTGGTAATGCTCGATGAGCCAGCCTGAAAGTGTCGGACCGATAGCGGGTGCGAACATAAGCACCAACCCGAATACTCCCATTGCGGTCCCGCGTTTTTCAATCGGGAAACTTACAAGCATGACATTCATCAACAGCGGCATCATGATCGCTGTACCCGAAGCCTGGATCATCCGTCCTCCCAATAATATCGGGAATATATGTGCTGCTCCTGATAAGATCGTACCCAATGTGAATAAACCCATTGCGGTCAAAAATAAATTCCTAACCGAATACTTTTGGATCAAATACGCACTAAGAGGTATCATGATTCCACTGACGAGCATGAACCCGGTTGTCAGCCATTGAACTGTCGTTGCTTCTACCTCAAGATCAGTCATTATCGAAGGCAAAGCTATATTAAGCAAGGTATTATTTAAAAATGCGATAAAAGCCCCAACAATTAATACCGCCAATATTCCATAGGGCGGTTTCTCAGGTGTTTTCATATTTTGTTCCATTCTATATCCCCCTATAATTGTTCACAAATTTGTAAACAATGTAATTGCATAGACACTAGCATATACCATCGGTACAATTTTTGCAACGTTTTTAAATCCCCTTAACAAAGGGATTTGTAAAGACCGAAAATTTAATGTAGTATAATTTTTATACAATCAGTACAAAAAGGTCGAGGTGATAAAATGAACGACAGAAAACGGCATGTTATTGAAAAAGCACATCAGCTATTTATAGAAAAAGGATTCCAGGCCACCTCTATTCAGGATATCCTCGATTACAGCGGAATATCAAAAGGAACCTTCTATAATTATTTCTCATCCAAAAATCAATTGCTTATGGATATTTTTAAAACAGCGTTCAGAAAGATGGAGATTGATCGTAATGGACTGCTGCATGGAAAGGCTCCTGGTGACCCGGAAGTCTTTATCAGCCAAATCGAATTTCAGATGAATGCAAACCGTAAAAACAAAATCATCCCGCTATTTGAAGAAGTGTTTTTCTCTGGAGATAAAGAACTTAAGCAATTCATTGAAGTTGGACAAATGAAGATATTACGCTGGTTTTCAAATCGGCTTGGAGACATTACGGATGAAATTTGCCAGCCATACCTTCTCGATGCGGCCATAATGCTTAATGGAATCCTGATTCAGAATATCAGATTTCATCGTAAAGCTAACGGTGAGGCAGCAAGTTTACGCCCGGTTGTCAAGTATAGTGTAAATCGAATTTTAAATATGCTTGAAGAGCTAGCGTTATCTGAAGACCAATTGTTGCCACCCGAAACCTTGGATAACTGGCTTCCGGTGTCTGCAACTGAGTCTCTTGACTGGAGGATGAAAGTTCAATCAGTCGTATCCCGCTTGAAGAAGATGGAATGCAATAATAGGGATTCTCTCAAAAAGCTGGATTTCATCGAGGAAGAAATGCTTCGATCATCATCACCAAGAAAATTCCTGATTGACAGTGTTTTGTTATCATTGAACACATTCAATAAAAGTGAGTTAGATGAATTACAATCACTGTTAGACGATAATCTGCTTGAGAAGGCATAAAAAAACGGGGAGAAAACAGTTTATTTGTTTTCTCCCCGTTTTTTTGAATTTTAATAGGAGGATTGTGCTGGCGCCGGTCAATTTATTTTGCTTATATGTAATCGTAAATATATTTTTAGCTATATTGGTACATGATCGATAAAAATGTGAGAATATGTTGCTTGGGTTTTTCATTAAGGCTGTTTTCGTAAAGATTATTGTTAAAATCCTAAAGCCGATTTTAACGTATATAAAGTCATTTTGCTGGTCGGTATTAAGTTTGCAGGCTCTTTTCTCATTATAAAGAGTCAAGTTTGCAAAGAAAAAATGTCATTTAATCCTATTTTTTAGTCAATAGCAACAAAGTTTGAGAAAAGGCTTCATTAAAGTCAAATTAGCAACTGAATTTTCCTTCAATTAGGTTTGATTGCTAGCATTTTATTGATGAATAAATATTTATTGGCGGTTTTCACAACTTTATTGGCGATAATTTGATTTTATTGTCGATTATAAACTTTTATTGGCGAAATATGCCTATTTATTGGCGAAAATCAAAATATATTGGCGAACTGGAAATTTTAAGCCCTTTTTCCCAATTAACATTAAATTTTGATAAGGTCAAAAAACAGCTTAAAAAGTGACTTTAATTTACAGTTTCATTTAATGTTGATGGCAACATGATTCTTTCCAGCATCTTGGTGCTTCATTTGCACTCAAAATCAATCTTCCGTTTTCAACCCACCTAAATAATAAGCTACGAGCTCAGGATAGTCTTCAAGATCGGACTTTCCTTGCTCTGTGATGACATAAATACCTCTCTGCACCCGTTCGAACCATTTGTAATAGTTATTTTGAAGAATCAAGGGCGTTTTATCCCCTGTCCCGAGAGCAACGAGCGCTTTCGGAGACATTTGTCCGAGTTTTTCTAGGTAACAGGCGATTTGGATACAATTTTCTTTGTAGGCAGTCATGATCTTGGTTTTGTTGCTGCCGCCGATATTGTAGTCAGCGCTTCTTCCCTCTATTTCCTTAATCAAGGCAGCTTTCTTCCTGGTGTTCTTGCTTGTCATGCGCTTATATGGTTCCGGGTGGACCTTGAACTCAATCTTCTTGCGATTACCAGCTAACGATACTATAATCAGGCCCAGCTCTAGCCTTCTTACTAACTGGATAATATCATTCCAGCGTTTCCTTGATATGCGCTTTGGTTTCGGTATCGCGATATAAACGAGATCAGTCAGGCGCTGTCTCCTCGTTGCCTGAAGCAAAAGGTCGATATTCAGGTTCAGTTTTAATTCGACGATTATGAGTTCCTCATCCTTAACAGCCGTTAAATCGCAATCGTGTACCTCACCATTAACACGATAGCCTTGTTTTATAAAATGCTTTCGGATCGGCTCATATAAATCGGCTTCGTATAGTTTCGTCATGTGTCAAACCCTTCTGTCATTTCTCCGATTTTCCTATCATTATAGCAAACTTTTTCAATGAATTAAGTCATTTAGACAAGCCAGCTACATATAATGTTTACGGATTATGCAGTGGAGGATAAACAAATGAGGGTATTATTGCTGTTTTTATTGACTATTCTTCTTGGATTGATGGTTTTCCTGAAGTTTGAAATGGACGAAGCGCAACAAATTTCCAATGAGGTTGAAACCCAGTATTTTACTGAAGAATACACGATCAATAAGGTTGACAGTTCTGGATATTATGGAGAAAGCACGGATGGTAAAAGGATTTATTTTAAAAAAGAAAAATTGACAGCATACCAAATAATAAAGAATGGAGATGCTGTTATTGTGTATTTTGACAAAAGCGGACGGATTGATGGACCGGTGGAAATCAAGAAATTAGACTAGGGAGCCAGCTCTTTGCGGGCTCCCTGCAATTTTCACCGAATTGCTTTTCTTTGCTCAAGTTTCTCGGCGATTGCTTCGGTAAGCTCCTGGCCGCTTTTCGGGAGTGATTTCTTCATTACAGCATTCATGACTGGTGCAAGGGCACCTTCTGCTGTCATTTGTAGATAACCAGTCATCTTTGTCCGGTTTTGGCCCAGGCTTTCTGCGCTAAAATAACCATTTCCAGTCAGGTTTTCATTAATTCCCTTCAATTCAAAGGTCACTCTAGTTGGTTCAATCCACTCCTTGATGGTAACCTGTAAACTGATTTTCTTTTTCAATACACCGACCGTTTCCTTAAAGGTCCAGTTAGACTGCTTTTCATTCAGTTTCTCATGACTAATATACCCAGGCAATAAAGGTGCCCAGTTGTCCATGTCTTTCACGAAATCCCAGACCTGTTTGATCGGCACATCAATAATGATGTCGTGCTTTCCTTCTGGCATGCTCTCTCCTCCTTTGATGAATATCCTTTAAGAGATATATGTTTTTCAAATGAATTTATACTTTGTCCTTTCTTTTAGTAACATGCTAAAAGTATCACTTATAGATTATTGCAATTTTCATAAAGTTTTAAGCCAACTGGAATTAATCACTACAGAACACTATTCGTATTCCCTAGTAAAATAAAAACACACCTTATAAGGCGTGTTTCATCTCTACTCAAATCCATTGGCGAAGTATTCAATTGTTTCAAGTTCTTCCTCTGTAAGGTCTCTGTTAACCTTTTCTCTATAGTCCTCAATCATCAATTTAGAATCTCCACTATGCTTTTCAGTCAAATCAGCGATAGATTTTAGGAGTTTCGCTTCCTGATTGAATTCCTCTTTAGAAATTATCCCTGAATGTGAGAGAATATAGGTGTCAGCATCAAAGATCTCAATTTTACTGAGCAAGTCTCTAATTCCATTGATCGTATAGTTATCTTTAACCGAAAAGATATCAGGATAAATGCTGTCGGCCAGGAACAGAATCTTTTCCTCTCTGATATAAATGACGACCGAATCTTCAGCATGGTCACCACCTACGTGCTTGATGATACACGTAATACCGCCTAGATCAATTTCGATTTCATCTTCAAAAGTCAATTCAGGTAAAGCGATTGTAATGTCCCGCTTATCTGGAAACTCTTGTTTTATCGCTTTTGCGCAAAATTCGATTTCTGTTCCTTCTGCTACCCTTTGATCGATTGCATCGTTTGACCATGATAAAGGGCGCAGCTTTTCAATTTCCTCCCTCGTTTTCCTAGAAGAGATGGATAGAGTATTTCCAAGCGCAGACAGGCCGAATATATGGTCCCAATGCCAGTGTGTCAAAACTACATAAGAGGGCACAGCTACACCCTGCTCTTTAACCATATCCTTGAAAAGAGTGGCGTGCGCTTCTGAGTTTCCGGCGTCAATCATCAGTGTTTTTTCTTTGCCTGCAACGATACCGAGGATCGGCCTGTCTGTCTCAGAAACAGGTGTCATATACCAAAAGCGCTCGCCTATTCTTTCGATTTTTTGCATTAAATTCACCTATTTTCCTATGGCTTTCGTCCAGAAGGCCTTTAATTTTTCTTGATACTCCTGCTCAGCAATTGTATATGCCTCCGTATGACCGGCTCCTGGGACAATCCAAATCTCTTTATCACTGTTTGCTTTTTCAAAAATACGTTTTCCCATTTCAGTTGGGACTAATGCGTCCTTGTCCCCGTGGATAATGAGTAATGGAAGTTTATTTTTCGCGACACTGTCAATAGCCGAGGCTTCAGCAAAGGTGTAGCCTGCCCGTATATTCGTGATTACACTGGTAACCTGCATAACCGGGAATGCAGGAAGATTATACATGTATTTCAATTGGTGGCTTAGTTCTTCGAGCACCGTCGTATAGCCACTGTCAGCAATAATTCCCTTAACCTCCTCCGGCAGTTCTTCCCCGCTCGCCATCAGGACAGTCGCAGCTCCCATGGAAAATCCATGAAGGAAAATTTCATCAACCCCAGCTTCTTCAGATAAGAATTTTGACCACCGCACATAATCCTTGCGATCATGCCAGCCATAACCTATATAGTCCCCTTCGCTAAGGCCGTGCCCCCTGGCATCAGGCTTAAGAATATCATACCCCTGCTCATAATAAAACTTCGTGATTCCTGGCATTTGTTCACTGTTCCCTTTATAACCATGAGCAAGAATCACAGCTTTCCCAGAGGGCTGTTCATTTTTTAAAAACCGTGCCTTCAGCCTTAGTCCGTCTTCTGATTTTATTTCGACCACTTCGAATTTTTGTTTCTTTGTCCAGGCTGTAATTTCCTCAAGCTTCTTCTGCTCCTCTTTTTCACTTAACAGTGTGGCTGCCGTGACACTTTCCCCGCCACCATGGAGTTCCACAGATTCCTGGCTCCGGTTTATGGCGACATTATAAAAGTAATTCCCAGCAGCAGTAAGTCCGATGAAAATTGCCAGGATGATCCCGGTAGCAATCCATATGATCCTTTTCTTCACAATTAAAAGTCCCCTTTATTCAATTTAGATGCAAAAACATCTTTGTATTAAAAATATTTTACCAGAAAGATAGTTTAAAAAGACGAGCCATGGAAAAAAAGTAAAAGTTAGTCTGTATTATATCTTGGGTATAAGTAAATAAAACCGATTAGGAGGCTGTTCGAAATGGAAATTGAGAAAAAACATATCATTAAATCATACAAAAACGAAAAAGAAGCTATAGATTCAATCGAGAAAATAAAGGAAGAAAAAGATAATCCTGTCAACAGTTCCATTTCAGGCTATAATGTCGAAAAGAAGTCAACCAAGGAATATCCAACGAATGCCTTTAGTCCAGGCGAGCTGGATATGGGGGAACCTGCTTTTGAAGATTACAAGGATGACCCATCAGAAAATCCTGCATTAGAAACCGATAAAAGCAAGGATATAGATCGTCCATTGCCTGAACGGGCAATGAATAATCGCGTTAGATGATACAAAGTGCACGGATTATCCCCGTGCACCTTGTTTTTTTTTCATGATCCGCTGCTAATCGTTTAGAAATTGATTGATTTGACCGTTTGAGATCCGTCTTCTGTTTAAAAATCGATAAAAACTTTCCTCTGTGCAAGCTGCCATCACAAAATCTACTAGTTTGAATTCTCCCTTATTCCATATATATACCTAGATTCTTTGTTTTTTGCAGAATATTTGTTAACTTAATTATTTTTAAGTTGACATAAAATATTCAAAAAGTTTATCCTGAATTTATATTACAGAAAAGGAGAGCAAATTACATGAAGTTTAAAGCACTTGATTTAACTCTAGCATCCATGTTCGTCGGTCTTATGGCTATCGGGGCGAACATAACATCGTTTGTGCCATTTATGGTGGTTGGCGGGGTGCCGATTACACTCCAAACCTTTTTTGCCATTCTGGCAGGCATCATCCTTGGCAGCCGGCTGGGGGCAATTTCAATGACCGTATACGCACTTGTAGGATTAGTGGGTGTACCGGTGTTTGCCAAATTTGGCGCCGGCATGTCTACTTTGATCAGTCCAACATTCGGATTTATCCTTTCATTCATTTTCACAGCATATGTTGCAGGCAAGATTGTTGAGAAGAACCGCACTCTTTCTGCTTTTGTCATCGCTTCATTAATTGGGCTTGTCATTAATTATGTTTTCGGTACAAATTGGATGTATTTTGCCTATAAATTCTGGGCAGCAGCACCAGAGGGCTTTACGTATAAAATGGCCTGGTTATGGATGGTTGTCCCTCTTCCAAAAGACATCATCCTTGCTGTATTCGCCGGCATGATGGGTCACAGACTAGAGAAATCTGTTTTATCCAAAGGCAGCTTCAAACACTTAAGAAAAGCAGCTTAAAGGGAGGATAGATCAATGGGATACTGGAAGGAGTTAGCCATGGGCGTACTCGATGGGAACGAGTTGTCTGATGCGGAGGCTTTAAGTATACTTGATTGTCCAGACCAAGAAATGCTTGAATTGCTTCAGGCTGCATACACGATTCGCCATCACTATTATGGAAATCGGGTAAAGCTAAATATGATTATCAATACCAAATCGGGAATGTGTCCGGAGAATTGCGGTTACTGTGCGCAATCCAGCGTCTCCGATGCCCCTATCCAAAAGTATCGAATGATGGATAAGGACACAATCCTAAAGGGTGCAGAACAAGCGTTCAATCTGAATGCTGGCACATATTGCATTGTTGCCAGCGGCAGAGGACCAAGTGAAAAGGAAATTGAAACTGTTACTTCGGCAGTTGAGGAAATTAAAGCAAAATATGGCCTTAAGGTTTGCGCCTGTCTTGGCATACTTAAACCTTCACAAGCAGAAAGACTCAAGTCTGCCGGTGTTGACCGTTATAACCATAATCTCAATACTTCCTCTAACCATCACGATGCCATCACGACATCGCATACATACGAAGATCGGGTAAATACTGTAGAGCTTGTTAAAAGTTCCGGGATTTCACCATGCTCCGGAGTGATTATAGGAATGAAGGAAACAAAGCACGATGTGGTCGACATGGCCAGAAGCCTGAAGGCACTTAACGCAGATTCAATTCCAGTCAATTTCCTCCACGCGATTGACGGAACCCCTCTTGAAGGAACCGATGAATTGAATCCTCGATATTGCCTAAAAGTCCTTTGTCTGATGCGTTTTATTAATCCTACAAAAGAAATCAGAATTTCCGGAGGCAGAGAAGTTAATTTGCGAAGCCTCCAGCCTATGGGCCTCTACCCTGCCAACTCAATCTTTGTTGGAGATTACCTGACAACAGCAGGGCAAGAAACGACAGCTGATCATAAAATGCTTGAGGATTTGGGATTTGAAATTGAATTTACAAAAGAAGAAATCACAACATAAATAGAAAGCATAACAGTCTGTTAGGCTGTTATGCTTTCTCTCATTTTACTATGTTTATAAATGTGTCATTTAAAAAGGCTCTTTTCTCAAACTTTGTTGCTATTGACTACAAAATAGGATTGTATTACCTAAGTTTCTTTACAAAATTAACGCTTATTATGAGAAAAGAGCATGCAAACTTAGTACCGACATACAAAATGACTTTACATCACGTTAAAATCGGCTTTAGGATTTTAACAAAAATCTTTACGAAAACAGCCTTTAAAAAAATTTTGCATGTACACCCTTTACCTGTCCTCTGTCATAAACATGGTGCATATAATTAGAAGGGGTCAAAAGCTTTTTAAGGAGGATACTATGTTCCATTTATTTGAAAAAGCAGTTTTAGGCATGGCTTTTTTGAGGTTTTTTTCAGGAAGCTTTGAGATTTTGGTGGCTGCTATAATTTTAAAATACAATGATGTGGAAAAGGCTTTGATCGTCAATAGCACACTCGCATTTGTCGGTCCGGTTATCCTCATTGCTACAACTACTATCGGTTTGGTTGGGCTTGCTGAAAAAATTTCTTTTCAAAAAATCATTTTGATTTTCTGTGGACTCGCCTGTATCTTATATGGGGTAAAAAGTAACTAACATCCCCATCATAGTTATAATTTTTTCTATTTAATGATTAGCCGGAGATTCTTCTCATTAGGGTCAATAATCCTAGATAAAATTTCATCAACATAATTAGTGAAGACCTGCTGGGTTCTCTGCCTAGGCCTTGGAAGGTTAATGGTTTTACTGAGTACAATCTTTCCATCTTCAATAAGAATAACACGATCAGCAAGTGCCACTGCCTCTTCAACATCGTGAGTGACAAGAATGGACGTAATTTTTTCTTTCTCCCAAATCGATTCAATTAATTCCTGCATCTCTAACCTTGTGAGCGCATCAAGCGCACCTAATGGTTCATCGAGCAGCAAAATCTCTGGCTTATGCACCAGCCCTCTGGCCAAGGCGACTCGCTGCTTTTGCCCACCCGATAGTTTTGATGGCCAATCCTTCATCCTTCCTTCTAATCCTACATCCTTCAAGGCTTCCATTGCATCATGCTCCCATTTCCCTTTTAAGCCTATGCCAACATTCTCCAACACTTTCTTCCAGGGCAGCAAACGGCCATCCTGGAACATAATCCTGGCATGTGCATTTAAACCATCAAGTTTTTTATCCTTGATATATATAGCGCCTTCATCATATTTCTCAAGACCAGCAATCAGCCGAAGGAGTGTACTCTTGCCGCACCCACTCTTCCCCACAATTGCTATAAACTCACCGTGATTCACTTTTAAGCTGATCCCGTCCAGTACAACCGTGTTATCAAAGCTCTTCTTCAAATTATTCAAGTGTATATGCTGCTCTTTTCCTCCACTTTTCATCACCCAATCCTCCTAAGGGATTATGTCTTCCACTTAAGCCATTTACCTTCCATATAACGAGCGATCATATCGGATAACTTCCCAAATAAAGCATAAATCAGGATACTCAGTACTATGACATCCATTTGCATAAATTCTCTTGCATTCATGGCCATATAACCAATTCCTGAATGAGCAGAAATCGTTTCAGCCACGATGAGAGTCAGCCACATTACACCAAGTGAAAAACGAATGCCTACTAAAATAGAAGATAACGCACCCGGAAAGATTACGGTTAGAAATAATTTTACGCCCTTTAACCCATATGCCTTGCCCATTTCAATCAAATCACTATCGACATTTTTGATTCCGTGATACGTGTTAATATAAACCGGGAACAAAACACCGAGTGCAACTAGAAAAATCTTGGATGTTTCATCAATGCCAAACCATAAAATTACTAAGGGAATCAACGCCAAATGAGGAATATTCCTTAGCATCTGAATGGATGTATCAAGTAATAGATCGGATAGTCGAAAGATACCGTTTATGATCCCCAGGAAAAAACCAAGAAGACCTCCAATCAAGAAACCAAGCATAGCCCTTCCTAGACTGATCGTAATATGTTCCGTCAACTCTCCTGTCCCTATCAATACAATTGCTGCTGTGAACACATCAGTGGGTGCGGGTAAAATTCTCTCTGAGATGATTCCTTTCCATGAAAGCAGCTGCCATAACACCAATAATAAAATGGGTATAGCCCACGGAATCATCTGGCGAATACCTGCTATAAATCGGGCTTTCATAAAACCTCTCCTTCCCTATATAGCTCAGTCCAATAAGGCGTCCTTAACAACAATTTCTTTCGGGATAATTTTTAGCTGGTAAAAGGTGTCAGCTTTTTCCTGCTGCTCTTTCATGATTTCATCGGATAATGGATCCACTCCGTATTCTCTTCTTTTTACTGCCATTTCGATTGAATTTTCATCGATTTTCAGCAGAGGTGCAAGCATTGATACTAATTCTTCATGATGGGAGTTAGCCCATTCTGAAGACTCCTGAACCTGGTCCACTATCGTATTAAGTATTTCTTTATTCGATTTAGCATAATTGGCATTTGCGATAAAAAAGTCACGATCAGAAGTCAACCCCTCACCATTTACAAGCATTCTTGCTTCTGAATTTAATTCTGTGTCTGAAGCGAAAGGATCCCAGACAACCCATGCGTCTATGTTTCCTTGTTCGAAGGCGACCCTGGCATCACCTGGCTGAAGGTAAGCTGGAGTGATGTCACCATATTCCAAACCTGCCTTTTCTAATGCTTTCACAAGAAGATAGTGGGAGCTTGAACCTTTAGCAAAACCAATTTTCTTTCCCTTTAAATCATTTAACGATTGAATGGTTGACTCTTTGGGTACGAGTATGCCGCTGCCCTTAAATTTGGAATAACCTGCTGCAACATAGACAATTGGAGAATCAGCTGCTTGGGCAAATATTGGCGGGGAATCTCCTGTTCTTCCAAAATCAACACTTCCTGCATTCAATGCCTCCAACAATGCTGGACCTGCCTGAAATTCCTTCCATTCAACCTTTACACCCTTTTTCTCAAGTTGCTTTTCAAGTGTTCCCAACGATTTTAAAATCACAAGCGGACAATTTTTTTGATAACCAATCCGGACTATTTTGTCAGAAGATGAAGCTTCCGCATCCTGTTTCCTTTCACTATATTGATTACATCCAGAAAGGACAATGCTGAACAGCAGAACAAAGCCTGCAATCATCTTTTTGATATATGCTGAATTACACTTCATCCTCTTACACCTCTTAATCATTTGATAACAACTGTTTTAGCCTATGTCACAGACAAAAACTAGGTTCCTGTCTATAGCAAAGAAAAAAGAACATAAAAATTTTAAAAGCAGGAAAACTAATTACATTGAAAAAAAGCTGGAGGGAGTTTTTATGGGAATCTTTACTGGTAAACCCGAGAATGAACCACTTCATTCGGGAGAGGTATTCAATTTGTGGGCCCATCTTTATGCTGCAAAAGGATATCTTGTAACTCTTCAAATTATGATTAATCACACTGGGGACCATGATTTAAAGGTTTTTTTGGAGGATCTTCTGGAGAATTGCTATAAGCAGGAGGAGCAGCAAACAGAAGCAATTTTAAAGCAAAACGGAATTCGTTTGCCGCCAGCTCCCCCCGCAAGGCCTGATGTTCAAGTAGAGGATATACCAGCAGGTGCGCGTTTCAATGATCCTGAAATTGCTTTGCTCGTCCAAAGAGAATTGATGGTCGGTAAAATTCTTTGCAGCTATGTCATGGGTATTTCAATCAGGTCAGACATTGCGGAAATGTTTGGAGAATTTCACGTCCAAAAGACCGAGTATGAGGGGAAATTACTTAAAATCACGAAAGAAAAAGGCTGGCTTGTTCCCCCGCCGATCAATCTTAAATAAACATTGCATTTTAAAAAGAAGGATGTGCAGGATACTTGGCTAAACAGAATAAAGGCATGTTAATTGCTGCAATTGGATCAATCCCGTTAATCATGACGCTGGGTAATTCGATGCTGATTCCCATCCTTCCCAAAATGAAATCAGAACTGGGACTGACACAGCTGCAGGTAAGCCTGACAATTACTGTATTTTCAGTTGCTGCTGCAATATTCATTCCCATATTTGGGTACCTGTCTGACCGTTTTTCGAGAAAAGCCATCATACTTCCTGCCCTAATTTTATATGGAATTGGTGGACTGCTTGCTGGTTTCGGTGCCAGTACTTTATCAAATCATTATATATGGATTCTTATTGGCAGGACATTACAGGGAATCGGGGCAGCAGGTACAGCACCTATAGCGATGGCCCTTACCGGGGATTTATTTAAAGGCGGAGAACAAAGCCGGGTTTTAGGGATTGTAGAAGCATCAAACGGCCTGGGTAAGGTACTATCCCCCATTATTGGTTCACTGCTTGCCATCATAGCCTGGTATGCGGTTTTTTACGCCTTTCCAGCTATATGTCTGATTTCTATAATACTGACTTGGATATTCATAAAAGAGAAGAGGAACCGTCAAGTCCCTCCCCCTTTTGAAAAGTATTCACGAGGTCTTTTGCATGTCTTTAAAAAGGAGGGCAGATGGCTCTTTACAACATACCTTGCTGGTGCCACTTGTTTATTTACCCTTTTTGGGATTTTGTTTTACCTTTCAGATGTTTTAGAGTCCAAATATGGAATAAATGGAGTAAAAAAAGGGCTAATCCTTGCAATTCCTTTGCTAGTACAAGGAGGCACTGCCTACATAACAGGGTCTAAGATCGGCAAGAACATGCTGATGATGAAACGGCTGATAGTTCTTGGGTTTTTGCTGATGACTCTCTCCTACGTTTTCCTGACCATGGTTGAGAAAATTGTTCCATTCCTTTTCGTCCTTATCTTTAGCAGTATCGGTACGGGATTGGTTCTTCCCTGCATAAACAGCTTAATCACTGGGTCTGTTGGGAAAGAAATGAGAGGATTTGTCACTTCCTTATATGGATCAGTCCGCTTTATAGGAGTGGCTGTCGGGCCGCCAATTTTTACCAGGCTAATGGATTGGTCGCGTACAGGAATGTTTTTGTCAATCGCAACTCTCACTTTCATCGTAGGACTGCTTGCCATTCTGACGATTCATGTAAAAAGGTCTGACGGAAAAAAAGAGAAAAATTCTGCTTTCCGCTATAACTATGTATAAACTACTTTTTCCTCCAACCCAAAGTATAAGCCTGGTTATAGTTATAATAATAAACAATATCGACCATTTTAGTGGAAATCCATTGACTGATTAACGCCTGGACGATGAGTTCCAAACTGATGATAAAACCAGTCATTACAAAGATACAGCAATTAATCCAAAATAAAGCGGATCCTGGAAGTGAGTTCCTTCTCTTGGCGATAATAAGCGCGATGACCCCAACACCGCCATTTGAGACTCCTTCCTTAAGCAATAGACCAATGCCAGTTCCTAAAAAGATGGAACCCATAACAAGATCAATCCATTCATTGCGGACCGCTGGAAAATAATATTGTTCACAGAATGTAATGGTAAATGAGGTCACAGTGATAGCACACATGGTCCATAGAGCGCAACGGTTTCCCAGATATTTTGCTGCGACAACAAGCATAGAGAAATTTACAATCCAAAGAGCCAATCCCATGTCTATACCGAGAAAGTAATTCAAAAGCACTGCGATCCCACCTGCTCCCCCGGACGGGATTGCATGTGGAAATAAAAAAAGTCCCATTCCTATGCCTTGAATGGTACCTCCTGCTATAACCATTACGTTTTTTCGGAGAAAAGCTATCATAAATGCATCCCAACTTTTTCAAAAAATATGGATAGGCTTTCTCTCATTTTTATTCACCTTGTCCAGTGTATATGTTCAAAATATTTCATTCACAAATGCTAAAATCATTCATCGGGGTGTCTTTATGAAAGCAGACGTTATTTCAACTGAACATATTGTCATGATTGCAGTAGCTATCACGACTGGGACACTCGCACGCATTCTTACTGTTAAAGAGGATTTCAGACAATACCCCAGTTATCCAAATGGTTATATGACTAATTTAGTGACTGGATTCATAGCCTCAGCTCTAGGTGCAGTAGCGATTCCCGCACTAATGACTAAGAATTTTATCGCAGTTACCTTTTTAACTCTGGCCATTCAGCAATTCAGGGATGTAAGAAAAGCAGAAAGAGAAAGCTTAAAAGATCTTGAGAATACAGAGTATACAAGTCGAGGCGACGCATATATAGATGGTATCGCAAAAACCTTTGAAGCTCGTAACTACTTTGCTCTTATCGTATCATTCTGTACAGCTCTGGCAATACAAGCAGTCAATAGCCAATCAATCCCGATTAGGATAGCAGCAGGAGTAATTAGCGGAGTAATAGTCCTCTTCATTCTCAAAAGGTTTTCTAAAGGTAAAACAATTGGAGACATAGCGTCGGTTGAACAAGGTTCTATATCAATAAAAGAAACTGATTTATATGTAGATGATATTTTTGTAACTAATTTTCTTGGCTCCGAAAATGCATCAAGTTTATTTGAAAGTGAGGGAATTGCAGCAGTACTCACACCGAATGAAGACCGTTTTCGTATCACTTTAGACCATAGGGGACAACAACAAGCAGCCTTATTTGAAGCAACACGGACATTAGGCTTAAAACGATACCATTTCACTAGAAAAGACTTTGATAATGGCAAGGTCATCATAACCTTTGTTCCAATACTAAAGGATTCTGACCGGTTACTCGAAGCCATTAAAAAAACCCCCCTGCTTGAGAGCACCAAAAAAAATAAAGATGTACTAAGAACAAATTTCGTTGGGAGGAATTAATTTGGCTGAGACCAGCGGAGGCTTCCCTAAATTTGATGTATTAGCCATCATTACACTTTCAAAAGACCGAGTAATGGGAGGAAAGCAGCTAACTTTACTCGCTGAGAGTGAAGAAGAACAAAAAGCGATGTCACAAGAGATTGCAACAACTTTAAAAGGAGATATTGTAAGGTTGAAATTTGGTGACCATTTGGTTGTGCGGAGACTATAAAAGTTGCTTTTCTGACAGGAGTTAGCCTTCTCTTCTGAGAACATTCTATCGCAACCATGACTACACACAACAAAGAACAGTGCTCTCTGCTGTTCATTACACATCACCGGCGGGTCTGTGCGTCAGTTTCAGTCACTCAGTGCCCGCGTATATCATACGATGCGGTCCTCCTTGCTAACCTTTCTACTTAGACATTTATTCGGCTTAATCCTATATCCCACTCGGACATTTACACAAAAAAAAGAACAGCCATTACAGCTGTTCTTTCGTGTGCCCGGCGGCGTCCTACTCTCACAGGGGGAAACCCCCAACTACCATCGGCGCTGAGAAGCTTAACTTCCGTGTTCGGTATGGGAACGGGTGTGACCTTCTCGCCATCGCCACCAGACTATTTGATTTGAGGTTTTGTACCCTCAAAACTAGATAATGTTGTAAGAAGAAAACAAGAAGAACGAGTAATCAATTGTCCAGTTTCGGCTCCTAGCCTCTCGAGATTGCTTCGGTCCATCCGCTGAAGTCAAAGAACGACTTCAACTGCTGGCCCTCCAGCACTTGTCGAGGCTGTACAGTCGCCTACACTTTTCGTTTTTGGTTAAGTCCTCGAACGATTAGTATCAGTCAGCTCCACACGTCACCGCGCTTCCACCTCTGACCTATCAACCTGATCATCTTTCAGGGTTCTTACTAGCTTGCGCTATGGGAAATCTCATCTTGAGGGGGGCTTCATGCTTAGATGCTTTCAGCACTTATC
>NZ_JAGGQM010000006.1:0-36989 GCF_018613295.1 Bacillus sp. ISL-39 | reverse complement strand
GGAAGTTGTGTACGCGAGGCGCTTACAGCCTGTCGATCGAGCCTCGTGTGCACTTTATCTGCTTTCGATGGTCTTTATAACCCTTCTATCGACCATCGTGATCACTTTTTCTGCTTTGGATGGTCTTTATAACCCTTCTATCGACCATCGTGATCACTTTTTCTGCTTTGGATGGTCTTTATAACCCTTCTATCGACCATCCTGGCCTCTTTTTCTGCTTTGGATGGTCTTTATAACCCTTCTATCGACCATCCTGACCTCTTTTTCTGCTTTGGATGGTCTTTATAACCCTTCTAATAACCACCACACTCATTTTTCTGCTTAGTGTCGCCTTTTCCGCAGATTCCAAGATTCAGCACTAACTTTTTCTTTCATAAAATAAAAAAACTGCAGACAAAAATGCCTGCAGCTTCATTAAAATCTTTTACATTTCAATATTTTTCATCAAATTAGCCATTTCAATCGCGGACATTGCAGCGTCCCAGCCTTTGTTGCCAGCTTTTGTGCCGGCACGTTCGATTGCCTGTTCAATGGTATCTGTTGTCAGAACTCCGAAAATGACAGGGACCCCTGAATTCATCGCACCGGCTGATACACCTTTTGCTGTTTCATTGGATACAAAATCGAAGTGCGGCGTGGATCCGCGGATGACTGTACCTAATGTGATGACCGCGTCATACTTATTGCTTTTAGCCATTTTTTGCGCAACCAGTGGAATTTCGAAAGCACCTGGAACCCAGGCAACATCGACATTGCTTTCCTCAACACCGTGCCTCTTCAAGGCGTCCTGTGCACCGCCCAAAAGCTTGCTTGTGATGAATTCATTAAAGCGACCGACTACGATTCCGACTTTAAGACCCGTTCCTACTAAATTACCTTCGAATGTTCTGTTCATGTCCTATTCCTCCAATTAGATGGTTTTAATTCCTATTAAAAATTAAGTAAATGCCCTAATTTGCTGTGCTTGGTTTTTAAATAATTTTCGTTTTCTTCCCTTGTTGGCATTTGGATTGGCACACGGTCGACTACTTCCAGGTCATAACCCTTAAGCCCTTTGATTTTCCTTGGGTTGTTGGTCAGCAATTTAATTTGCCTGATGCCAAGGTCTTTTAAAATCTGGGCGCCAATTCCGTATTCACGGAGATCAGCACCGAAGCCAAGCTTTTTATTGGCCTCTACCGTGTCGTAGCCCTCTTCCTGCAGTTTATATGCACGCAGCTTGTTCATCAGGCCGATTCCTCTGCCTTCCTGGCGCATGTACAGAAGAACACCGCGTCCTTCCTTGTTAATCTGACTCAATGCTGCATGCAGCTGCGGGCCGCAGTCACAGCGGAAGGAGCCGAACACATCGCCAGTCAAACATTCAGAGTGAACCCTTACAAGCACCGGCTCTTCAGGGTCAATTTCTCCTTTTACAAGAGCAATATGTTCTTTGTCATCTACTACATTTGAATAACCAACTGCCTTGAAAATCCCGAATTCAGTAGGAAGATTGATCTCAACCTCTCTTTTAACCAACTGGTCTTTCCGATTGCGGTATTGAATGAGGTCTTTTATCGTAATCATTTTTAAATCGAACTGGTCGGCAATCTTGCGGAGCTCTGGCACCCGGGCCATGGTGCCATCTTCATTCATGATTTCGCAGATGACCCCGGCAGGCTTGGCGCCGCTCATTTTAGCAAGATCCACCGCTGCCTCTGTATGGCCGGCTCTCCTTAGTACTCCGCCTTTTTTGGCTACGAGAGGAAAGATGTGGCCAGGCCTTTTAAAATCAGCGGCCTTTGACTCTGGGTCGAGCATGCTTAATACAGTGGCTGAACGCTCGAAAGCCGAAATCCCGGTTGTTGAATACTTATGGTCAATGCTCACGGTAAAAGCTGTGCCATGAGGGTCGGTATTTCGTGAGACCATCGGCATTAAATCCAGCTTCTGGGCTAATTCCTCTTCAATCGGCACGCAAATCAATCCCCGGCCATGTGTTGCCATGAAATTGATCACATCCGGTGTTGCCTTTTCTGCCAGAGCGATGAAGTCTCCTTCATTCTCACGGTCTTCATCGTCACAAACAATGACTACATTTCCCTGCATGAGTTCATATATAGCCTCTTCAATTGGATCAAACATTTACATCACCCTCACATAAACCCGTTATCCTCTAAGAACTGGGCTGTAATATTGTTGCCTCGTTTTGGTGCTGACGGAAACTGGTTACTTAAAAAGTGCCCTACATACTTGCCAATCATGTCGCATTCGATATTGACGATATCCCCTTTATCCTTGAACCCTAAGACTGTATCTTTCAAGGTGAGCGGAATCAACGATAGAGTCAGGCTGTCTTCTGATATTCCGAAAACGGTCAGGCTTGTACCATCAACAGCGACAGAGCCTTTCATGATGACATATTTCAGCAATTCAGGATCCACTTGAATTTCATAGTAAACCGCGTTCTCTATTTGCTTTTTCCCCTTAATGGTCCCGATTCCATCCACATGGCCGGCGACAAAGTGCCCGCCGAACCGGCCGCCCGCTGCCATTGCCCTTTCCAGGTTCACCTTTGAGCCACGTTTGACGGATTTCAAGCTGGATGCTTTGACCGTTTCCGGCATGACATCTACCGTAAATCTATTCTCTGTAAAGGAGGTGACGGTCAGGCACACCCCGTTAACAGCAATACTGTCTCCAAGGTGAACATCTGTCAGGACTTTCCTTGCGTCAATCGTCAGGACAAATGACTCGCCGCTATGCTGGATATTGGCGACAGTCCCTATCTCTTCAATTATTCCCGTAAACATATTAACCTCCTTTTAAACCGGCTCAGCGATGATCCTGATATCCTGGCCAATTTGCTTAACATCTCTAATCTCCAAAGAAACAGTATCCTCGAGCCTGGCAATACCTCCGCCTCCGTATGCAGCCGGGGCGTTTTTCCCTCCAATCAGCTTTGGAGCGATATACGCTATGACTTGCTGAAAGGCCTTCTCCTTTAAAAAGCTGCCATGGACCTCGGCTCCACCTTCTACGTAAATAGAAGTGATACCCCAATCTCCCAGTTTTTTCAGCATGCCATGAATCTCGACTTGCTCAGTTTCCAGCTTGATAACCTCAATGCCTAGCTCAGTAAACTGCTTTATCCTTTCAGCCTCTGCCCGTCCTCCGGTCACGATAATGGTTTCGGCAGCCCTGTCATTCACGATCCTTGAATCCAGCGGAGTGCGAAGAGTGTTGTCCAGCACGACCCTCACCGGATTCTTCCCTCCAGACTCAATCCTTGTCGTCAGGCTCGGATTGTCTTTTATGACGGTGTTGACGCCAACTAAAATAGCATCATGTGAATGACGGAACCGATGGACATCCTTTCTTGCCTCTTCCCCGGTGATCCATTTGCTCTCCCCGGTAACTGTTGCGATTTTGCCGTCCAGGCTGGTGGCTGACTTCAACGTAACATAGGGCAAGCCAGTGCTTATGTAATGAAAAAACACTTTATTCAGCGCTTTTGCTTCTTCCTCCATCAACCCAACCTGCACATCTAAGCCCGCCTCAAGCATCTTTTTCACTCCTGCTCCTCCAACAAGCGGATTCGGATCAACCGAAGCGACAAATACTTTCTTGATGCCTGAATCTATCACCAGATTCGAGCATGGCGGCGTCTTCCCGAAATGACTGCATGGCTCAAGGGTCACGTATAATGTGGCATCCTTTGCCTTATCCCTAGCCATTGTGATTGCATGTACCTCAGCATGGGGCTCACCCGCCTTCAAATGGGCACCCATTCCAATGATCCGGCCGTCTTTTACAAGGACAGCTCCTACTTGCGGATTCGGCGAGGTTTGGCCTTCTGTCGCACTAGCGAGATTGATGGCCAATGCCATATAGTCCTGGTCGTTCACCCTGCTTCCTCCTTCCTCAAAAAAGGTAGTTTCCTTTCAGGTTTTGTACGAATAAATAAAAAGACCCCGAAACAAATTGATTCGGGGTCCTAAAAAAGGCAATGGTAAATTAGAGGGTTGAAAAAGGGCATACTTATCCCGTTCTTTTAATCCTCGTTTTTTTCCTTCTCCCATCCAGACTTTAACTGTCGGCCCTGGAGTTTCACCAGATCCACCGTTTAACAAATGTTAACCGGGTCACGGACTAAGAAGCAAAAGCTTCATCACCGCCGGTTGGGAATTTCACCCGACCCCGAAGGAATGTATTTAGTTAGAGTCATTATACAGAACATTAGGCTAAATGAAAAACAATACAACTTTTATTTTTTCATCAGCTTTTCAATCGTGGTCAATAGCTCATCAATGACTTCATCGTCACCTTCCTGAATTCGTTCGACGATGCACGATTTCATATGGCCTTCGAGCAGAAGTTTGGCCACACTGTTCAGTGCCGCCTGTGTTGCCGATATCTGCGTGATGACATCGTCACAATACGTATCTCTCTCGATCAGGCCTTTAATGCCGCGAATTTGTCCTTCTATCCGATTCAATCTCGTCACGAGATTCTTTTTCGTTTTTTCAGAGTGATGGCTCTTTCTTTCTGATGAGCAACAGCTGTCACCACATTCAGATGGGTTCACTTCGGGCTGCAATATGTCCATCTAAAAACCCCCTTTATCATTTGTTTTATTTTATCATAACCTCATGACTTTCTTAATCGCAAATGCCAGATGCTTCTTGCATCCAGCCGTTATCTCCTTTTGTATATTTTGGCAAGTTATTTGGAATAACTACTCCTAACGCTAAGGATTCCATATCTTCAATAAAAAGTGGTGTAGTTATGAAAAAATTCAGGCTGCCGAAGGGCTTACAACAGGATACTGAGGACAAAGCTATTAACAATAGCCTATACCAAGAGTTAACATCGGTATTCGAACATACTGCAGATTTCAAAGAATTGAAATTTACTAAAGGTAGCATCTCATTTATATTTTGTTTTCTTGAAACCTTAGTCTCAAAAGAGAATTTCAAGGAATATTTGCTTTTACCATTGTTTGAGCTAGGGTCGAATGTCAGCAGTGAAAATTTACAATCTTTAAATGGCAAGGAAAATCATGAGATCAAAGAGCTGATAGAAGGCATCCTTGACGGTGGATATATTTTGTTTCTATGTGAACGTAATGAATCATGGCTTTTCAATTTTCCGAAAAGTCATCAAAGGGCAATTGAGGAGCCTCAGAACGAAAGTATTGTCCGTGGCGCTCATGATGGTTTCAATGAAAATCTAGAAGCGAATATCAGCCTCTTAAGAATGAGAATCAAAGATCCAGATTTCACTGTGAAATATCATGTATTGGGTGAGAAAACAAGAACCAAGGTTGCAGTTGTTTTTATGAAAGGAATCGCAGACAAGAAGGTAGTAGCTGAAGTGGAAAGAAGGCTATCTTATATATCAACCGATATGGTCTTAAGCCCAGGGTATATCGAAGAATTCATCGAAGACGATCCCTTTTCCTTGTTTCCACAGATTGTAAATACCGAGCGGCCAGACCGGACGATTGCGAATTTAATGGAAGGGAGAGTTGCCTTGATTGGCGATTGCAGCCCCACGGCATTAATTCTTCCAATCACTTTTTTCGCCTTTTACCAATCATCAGATGATTACAATAGCAGGTGGATACCTGCTACCTTCATCCGAATGCTGCGGTATGTAAGCTTCATTATTGCAATTACCCTTCCGGCACTTTATATCGCAATTAATGCGTTCCATCTCGAGGTCATTCCCCATGAATTGATTTTGTCATTGAAAGGATCAGTTGAAGGTATACCTTATCCTCCCTTAATGGAGGCCTTCTTCATGGAGATAACGATTGAACTGATCAGAGAAGCAGGGATCAGGCTTCCCAAACCTGTTGGACAGACTATTGGCATCGTTGGCGGTTTGGTCATTGGAGATGCAGTAGTCAGTGCTGGGCTCATATCAAACATAATGATAGTGGTTGTGGCTGTAACAGCTATTTCAGCTTTTGTCGTGCCATCTAACGAAATGAGTACGACAGTCCGCCTGATCCGGTTTCCACTTATGGTTGCTGCATCATTTTTAGGGTTTGTCGGATTGATTTTTGGGCTGATCATCATTTTTATAAAGCTTTGCAAACTTGAGTCATTTGGTGTTCCTTATTTTTCCCCGCTGGCGCCCTTGCATGTAAAGGACTTAAAAGACACATTCTTCAGGCTTCCGCTTTGGAAAATGAATGAACGGCCAAAAAATGCCCTTGCATCAAACACGAAAAGACAGAGGGATTCAAGAGGATGGAAAATAGATGGACAATAATAAAGATATGATCACCTATCAGCAATATTTCTTCCTGCTGATCCATGCCCAATCAGGGGTTGGCGTGCTTTCGCTACCATATGATATGCATAATGCGGTCCATTCAGATGGATGGATTTCCATTCTCCTTGCAGGAGTGTTTGTTCAGTGCATACTATTTGCTTATTTGCTCCTATTCAAGAGATTTGACTCTCAAAACCTTCTTGAAATAGCTGCTTTCCTGCTTGGCAAAAAAATAGGGAAATTGATCTCTGTCTTTTACTCTCTCTATTTTCTAAGTGTCGGGAGCTTAATTTTAGTTCTCTATATTGGGATTATCAACCGGTGGATCCTTCCCTACACACCTATCTGGATTATTGGAGCCTTAATGGTCCTGGCAGGAATTTATTTATGCGGGGACGGTTTGAAGGTATTGGCTCGCTTTTATACATTGGTTACACCTCTTATGTTGGTTCTATTCCTGCTGATTTCATACACACTGAAAGATGCAAATATATACTATATTCTCCCAATCGGTCAGGCTGGCATAAAAAATATCCTTTTTGGCAGCAAAGATGCCTTCCTCTCCATGTTGGGTTTTGAAGCGGTCCTGATTACTTTTCCGCTTGTAATGGGATCAAACAAGAAAAAATTCAAGGTAATGTCCTGGGCGAATTTGTTCATCACTTTGCTATATACCTATCTGGTCATTGTCAGTTTCATTTATTTCAGTCCCGAAGAATTAAAAATAATACCCGAACCACTCTTATATATGTTAAAGTCTTATACCTTTAAAGCGATGGAACGAACGGATTTGTTGTTCCTCTCCATTTGGATAATAATGGTATTTACTTCCTTTAGCACTTACCTATTTTTGGCGGCAAAGTCCTGTAAAAGTTTACTTAAAAAACCACAGCATAAAAAGCTTATTTATTACTTGGCTTTGCCAATTTTCGGGATAGCCTTAATGGCAGAGTCGAATATTCATTTTGCTGAATCGATGACCAGACATATTACAAATGCCAGCTTCGCCTTTCTTCTTTTTCCCATTCTTTTACTGCTTGTCTCGTACCTTTTGAAAAAAACGGAGAAGGGAAGTGTCCACCATGACCCGGCCGAGTAAATTATTATGCATAGGATGTATGACAATCTTTTTAAGCGGGTGTTGGGATCAAAATTTATTGAAGGATGTTAGGTTATACTTGGCCGCCAGTTTTGACTTGGATACTGAAGGAAAAATAATCGATGCCGTTGCTTCCCCCATTATAAAAAGGGCCGACCAGGGGGGCGGTTCAGCAGAAACCTATCAAATCATCACTGGAATCGGGAATACACCAAGAGCAGCAAGGAAAGATATCGATCAGCGAAGCTCGAAAACATTCGATGCGTCGAAGCTCCGGGTACTCATTATTGGAAACGAGCTAGCAAAACAAGATATATATCCAGTTCTTGATTTATTTTATCGAGACCCCAAAAGTTCCCTTAGTGCTAAAGTTTTTATTGCAGAAGGGAGAGGAAAAGATATCCTCCAGCTAAATATTAAGGAACAGGAAATTAGTGAATACTTATTTGAGTTATTAGAAAGCCAGGAAGTTTCCTCGCTTATCCCCGAGGAAAACCTTCAATCCATTTGTGCCGCAATGTTTGACCCAGGTGAAGACTTTATTCTGCCTTATATCGGCCAAGAGAGTGAGAATCAGGCCAAAGTGGAAGGAATCGCATTATTCAATGAACGCAAATTTACAGGGCAAATTTTATCAGGCGATGAGGCAATGATTTTTTTATTGATGGACGGAACTTCCGGGATGAGAGCTAGATTCACAAAGGAAATCACAAACCATGAAAATACTAGCCCCCGCGATTTTGTATCTTTCGATGTAAAAAAAACAAAGCAACAGTTAGAGGTTAAGATTTCGAATAAAGAAGTAAAGGTTAACATAAATCTAAAATTAAAAGTTGCACTTACTGAGTATGCCAGAAATCAGTTATATAAAAAACAAGAAATCAAGTATCTGAATCAAAAGCTTTCTGAGATACTCTCAAAAGATGCAGAAGCGGCCATAAAGAAGCTCCAGCAAGCGAACAGCGACAGTTTTGGCATTGGCCGTCGAATCATTGCGCTCCATAATGATTATTGGCAGCAAGTGGATTGGAAAAAAGAATACCCAAACATTGCGATTACGCCGAAAGTCGATGTCGAGATTATCGGCCATGGAATCATAAAATAAGACTCCTGCCCGATGACTGCCCGTCCAGCATGTTATGGAATTCCAAATCAACTTAAAACCACAAAATACTCCTATTGAGACTCCGTATTTGACGGATTTTCAATGAGGAGTATTTTTTCAAGTTAAATCTGACTATTTTCCCTTCTTGATTGCGCTATTAACAGGAGCTCCCTTGAAATCCCTGCCGTAAACAGACTGCCCGCGAGAAGCGCCAATGTTCCGTACAATGGGTCTGTCACCTTTGAAAAAATGAGTTGGGCATAGAAGTAAAATCCTGCTCCGATGGCTAGAATGAGTAAAGCATTCGAAAAGTATCGGTACACTTTTTTCCCTCCTGAACCTTATATTAATTAAAACATTATCATAGACTCTACTAGTTGGTTATTGGGAAATTTCCTGTCGAATACAGTTGAGATGTGAAAGGGATGAACCAAAAAAATGAAACAAAAAACTACATTAATCACCATATTCTCATTAGTCATCATCTTAGCCATCATTTTGTTTTTTCATACAGAGGAACCTCCAGCTCAGGCAGTCCAGCCTAGCGAGGAGCTGTCCGCAGAAATCAACAACCTTTTAACAAATGAGCCTGTTCTTTATGGAGCTTTGGCTGGTGTCAGCATCAGGTCTGCGGAGGATGGAAAGCTGTTGTACGAGCATATCGGGGATACCCGGCTTCAGCCGGCCTCAGTTCTGAAATTGTTTACGGGGGCGGCCGCCCTTTCGGTTTTAGGGGAAGATTATCGCTTTACAACGCAAGTTTTGGCAGATGGAAAAATTAATGACGGAACGCTTGAAGGTGACCTATTTTTAAAAGGAATGGGCGATCCAACCTTGCTCCCGGCAGACTTTGATGAGATGGCAAAGCGACTTAAGAGTAAAGGAATCAATAAGGTGGCCGGCGATTTAGTGGCTGATGACAGCTGGTATGATGATGTCCGTTATTCTGAAGACTTGACCTGGAATGACGAGCATCAATATTACGGCGCCCAGATTTCCGCCCTTACCGCTTCGCCAAATCACGATTATGATGCAGGGACTGTCATAGTCGACATTTCTCCGGGCAAAAAAGGGGCAGCGGCAAAGATTTCCCTAGAGCCTGACACTGATTTTGTCACAATCGTCAATGAAGCGGTAACAGTGAATTCCAAAGGGAAACAGGATATCCACATCGAGCGTGAACATGGTACAAACACCATCAGGGTAACCGGATCCATTCCTGCTGATATAAAAAAGGAGGAAATGGGTCGCGGTCTGGGAGCCCTCCCTTTATGCAGGGAGCCTTTTTAAAAAGGCACTTGAGGAAAACGGAATAAAAGTAGTTGGGAAAATTAAGTCAGGTTACGCGACAGACAGCATGACCGGAATGATTTCCCATAAATCAGTCCCCCTTGCTGAACTGATGATACCTTTCATGAAATTAAGCAATAACGGCCATGCGGAAATACTGGTTAAGGAGATGGGCAAGGCCGTCCATGGTAAAGGCAGCTGGGAAAAAGGCCTTGAGGTCATGGCCGATGGACTTGGTGAAATCGGGATTGACACCAGCAGACTTGTATTGCGCGACGGATCTGGAATCTCTCACGCCAACCTCATTCCAGCAAACGAAATTACTAAACTGCTATATCTAGCCCAAAATGAAAAATGGTTCCCAGCATTCCAGCATTCGCTTCCAGTTGCCGGAGTTAAGGACAGGATGATTGGCGGGACGATGCGCAATAGGCTGAAGGAAGCTCACCTGAAGGATCGGGTGGCTGCTAAAACAGGCACACTGACAGGCGTAAGCACCCTTGCAGGATACGTTGAAACCAGCAGCGGGGATACGCTTATCTTTACAATTTTGCTGAATAACCTGCTGGATGATCGAGAAGGAAGAAAGGTTGAGGATGAAATCGTCAGGATCCTTGCAAAGCAACCTTTATAAAAAGTATGATAGGCTCACTTATGCAATGGAATTGCACTTATAAGCGTATATTTAGGTTTGAACTGAACCGTACCCTTATGTGACTGGTTTGGACTTCATAAGGGTACGATTGGGCTTGTATCGTACCCTTATATTGCTGGATTGGACTTCATAAGGGCACGATTGGGCTTGTATCGTATCCTTATGTGACTGGTTTGGACTTCATAAGGGCACGATTGGGCTTGTATCGTATCCTTATGTGACTGGTTTGGACTTCATAAGGGTACGATTGGGCTTGTATCGTATCCTTATGTGACTGGATTGGGCTTCATAAGGGTACGATTGGGCTTGTATCGTACCTTATTAGCCATGCTCCATTATTCATCTTTAGTTATATAGTGAGTAGCACGGCCAGAGCCGATCAATGTAAAGTTTTCTACAAGAGTGTTTCTAATGGGCTTTTTAGTTTTAATAGAACTGCACCATTCATGAACCTTATTGACTGTTAATTCTTCTTTCGGAAAAAGCAATAGGAAGTCTCTAATACTTCTCAGTATAGCTTCGTGAATGTTCTCTCGCTTCCCGCAACTATTGCATATCAATGTTTTTCTCGTAACTACGGTATTCAATGTATAACAACGGGAACAGGCTATTCCCTTCTTCAATTTGCCGAAACTATATTCAGGCATCCTCTTATAGGGTGAGTCTTGGGAATGCAGGGATAGCAGCTTTTCTGCTAAATTTGCATGGATATTTTTTGGTTGGACGAATTGTTTTTGCAGGTTATTAAGGAGTCTGGGAATCTGGTTGGGAAAGATAATTGGCAAATTGCGCGGGGCTTGATACAGGTAAAAGTTTGGGTTCACGAAGACTAGAGTTGATTCGATATTAATGTTGAATCCAAGTTCTCGTACCATCCTTCGCAGGAGAGACTCTGCTCTTTCCATTTGTTGCAGAGGATTCTTAATTTCCACTCCATTACTGGTATACCACCGATCACCTCCGATAAAATAATCGCCTTCGAAATACTTCACTTCAAACATATGGATGATCTTGGAGATGAAGAGGGAGTCGATTTGAAATTTTGTATTTCCATGTTCAAGGAGCAAATCATTCATAACCAGGAACCCTTTTTCAACCTCCTCCATCCAACGGTCAAAAATCACTTCTCCTTCATAACCTTTTTCCAGGTATAGGTAGTTACTGTATTCTTTCGGAGACAGGTTCATTCGAGCATTCAGTATTCTAAGAACCTGCAGCTCCAGGGGCTCAACACGGGATTTAACTATCAAAAAACATTCCTCCATTCATTATGTATTGCAATTAAATAGTATGTGTTTTTCGAATACTTAACAAGCCTTTTATTTGCCCCTGAGGGTATATGAAAAATTAAATAACTCCAATTGAGAAAAAGCCGTGCAGAATGAGAATCGCACGGCTTTTTTCAGGTTATTTAGTGATTACCGGTTGTTACGGTTTACTTCGCGAATCTATGGTTTCCGATTGTTACGGTCACTTCCCTTGAAAACACCCATTTACTTACTGCTGTTTTAGGGTTAAAGAAGAACAGTGAGCCACTGCCTTGCCCTCTGAAAGCAAGCGCTTCTTTTACTGCTTTCTTTGCTTCTGCATCAGCTGGTTTATTGATTGCTCCATTTTTTACAGGAGTGAAGGCATAGTACCCGTTTGCCTTTTCATAGACGACTCCTCTTACTGTGTTAGGGAAATCCGGGCTTGCTACTCTATTCAAGACAACAGTTGCTACTGCTACTTTCCCTGCATATGGCTCGCCTTTTGCTTCGGCATGGACCAGCTTTGCGAGCAAGTCCTGATCTGCCGCAGAAACAACTGCAGCCGGGATTGTCAACTTTTGTCCTGGATATAGTAGAGTATTAGTTCTATTGTTCGCTTTCTTCAATTCTGTCACTGGAACACCATACTTGCTGGCGATTCCCCACATCGTATCTCCTGTTTTCACTTGGTAAGTTGCCGCTTCAGCAGCTGCGCCCATTGAAAATAAAGATAAAGATACAACTGCTGTTAGCGCTGCCAATGTTTTTTTCATGTTTCTCATTTTCCATACCTCCCAGTATTGCTGCTCTCTTTTTCTACTATTAAGGCTAGCAGTTGTAACATAGTTATTCATTGTCCAATAAGTGCCAATAAGAAGAAATCTCTTCCTATCCATTGAAACCGCTTGATTCTTTTTAAACCTAGAAATTTATCCCACTCTCGTCCTCTTTCCTTCTATAACCAGACTTGTAAGTTAACGGCTCAAATTTTACATAGTGTTACAGCTTTGTAACTTAAGCCTGCCATCTAAAATTCAGGTAATGTCCTGAGAGTTTCATAACTTATACCGATTACTAAATTAAAATAATTATAATTAAGTATTGATTTTTAATTGAAAAGTGTTATCATTTAGCTATAAACCAAAATTCATTAAAAAGGCGGGTTGAATAAATGAGCAATTATCAAAAGAACCATCTTACAACAAGCTGGGGAGCACCGGTAGGGGACAACCAGAATTCCATGACGGCAGGACAAAGAGGTTCTACTTTAATTCAGGACGTCCATTTACTTGAAAAATTGGCTCACTTTAATCGCGAACGTGTGCCAGAGCGTGTTGTTCACGCAAAAGGCGCTGGAGCACATGGCTATTTTGAAGTGACAAATGATGTGACCAAGTATACAAAGGCTGCTTTCCTTTCAGAGGTTGGCAAGAAGACACCTCTTTTCATTCGTTTCTCTACTGTTGCGGGGGAACTTGGATCAGCAGACACTGTCCGTGATCCACGCGGTTTCGCAGTAAAGTTTTATACAGAGGAAGGAAACTACGATATCGTCGGGAACAATACTCCGGTATTCTTCATCCGTGACGCGATCAAGTTCCCTGATTTTATCCATACACAAAAAAGAAATCCACAAACACACTTGAAAGACCCAAATGCTGTTTGGGATTTCTGGTCACTTTCACCTGAATCGCTGCACCAGGTAACCATCCTGATGTCCGATCGCGGCATCCCGGCTACCCTCCGCCATATGCATGGCTTTGGCAGCCATACGTTCAAATGGACAAATGCTGAAGGCGATGGTGTCTGGATTAAGTACCACTTCAAGACAGAGCAAGGCGTGAAAAACCTTGCAGCAGATGCTTCGGCTAAAATTGCAGGAGAAAACCCTGACTACCATACAGAAGACTTATTCAATGCGATTGAAGCTGGGGACTTCCCTGCATGGAAGCTATATGTGCAAATCATGCCTCTAGAGGATGCCAACACATATCGTTTCGATCCATTCGATGTCACAAAGGTTTGGTCACAAAAAGACTATCCATTGATTGAAGTCGGCCGCATGGTATTGGACCGCAATCCTGAAAATTATTTCGCGGAAGTTGAGCAGGCTACATTCTCACCCGGAAACCTTATCCCTGGTGTCGATGTTTCTCCTGACAAAATGCTGCAGGGCCGCCTGTTTGCATATTCTGATGCACATCGTTACCGTGTTGGTGCAAACCATAATCACTTGCCGATCAACAGGCCAAGATCTGAAATGAACTCTTATCAGCGCAACGGCCAGATGCGTTTCGACGGCAATGGCGGCAAAACAGTAAACTACGAGCCTAATAGTTTCGGAGGACCAACTGAAGTGAATGAGCACAAGCAGGCGAGCTTCCCTGTCATCGGCGTGGCTGAAAACGCGGGCTACGATCACCACGACCATTACACACAAGCCGGTGACCTGTACCGCTTGATGACCGAAGGAGAACGTGAGCGCCTTGTTGCAAATATCGTCGCTGCCATGAAGCCAGTTCAGCGCGACGATATCAAACTCCGACAGATCGGCCACTTTTACAAAGCAGATCCTGAATACGGAACACGCATCGCTCAAGGATTGGGGCTACAGGTGCCTCAGGAAGTTTAAGCACCGCAATAAGTGAATGCTCTATCGATGGCATCCGTTACCATACCAAAACAGTCCGATAGAAGATTTCTATCGGACTATCTCATGTATGTTTTTTTCGAAAAAATGGCTCCTGCCTTCAGGTAAACATTAAAACACTCGCCGAAAACCTTCGGCGAGTGTTTTTAGACTTTAATGAAAGATCATATTCCCGTGAAAATTAAGAATTAGAAATGCTCTTTAATATATTTTGCTGCTTCATCATATACCCCACTTTGATTGGAATACTTTATGTAATTTTTTATCGTTGTAAGCCAATCGACCGTGGATGGTCTGGTTGAATGAATCGCTTGAAGCAAATCATTCATAGATATATTCCGCTCCAATCCACTTTCCATGATTTCTTCTAATACGGTCTCAGTCGCTATCTCAACAACATTTTCGATATCCGCGCCTGAATAAAGGTTTGTTTGCTTAGCAAGGATGCCCAAATCCACATCATCACCAATCGGCTTGCCGCGTAATTTGAGCTTAAAGACTATTTCCCTCGCCTTTTCATCAGGCGGCGGAACAAATACGAGTTTATCAAACCTTCCAGGACGCTTGAAAGCTGAATCAACATCCCAGGGCATATTGGTCGCGCCAATAACAAGCAATTTATTCGTACTGGTTTCAATTCCCTGCAGTTCAGTAAGCATGGTATCCACTAATGGACGCATTATATCGGAACGTGCTTTCCCCCTGCTGTATCCAAAAGAATCAAGCTCGTCAAAAAACAATACAGCCGGACTGTTTGCGCGTGCTGTTGCAAACACATTATGCAGGTTTTGTTCACTGACACCTAAATAAGGGTCTAATATTTCCGAAATAGATACCGGATAGAAGTTTGCACTGCATTCTCCGGCTGTCGCTTTCGCAATGAATGTTTTCCCACATCCGGGAGGCCCGTACAGCAGGATTCCTCCACCTGATTTTTTGCGGAACTTTGTGAAAATCCCAGGATTGAGAAATGGTTTAATGATCTTCATTTCGATTGTTTTTTTTAGAGAATCAAGGCCACCCACATCATCGAATGTGATTCTTTCTGGAAGATGTTCGTTCATCGAAACCACATTGCTATCCTTTCCACCTTTCACTACTTCTAGTTTTACAGGTAAGTTTTGCGAAGTGTCAGGTAGTGATGATAGGAATTGTTCATTTGTTTTGACTATATCACTAGTATGGATTGGTTCTTCTAAAATTTCGGAATATACTTCCCCGTTTCCATGGGATAGATACTTAATCAGGATTTCTCGGATTGAATTGTCCAAAGAAGTTTGTTCGGTCTTCAACGCCCTTGAAAAAGAATACAATGCTTCAGAAAGCTGATCTTGCTTCAAATACTCTTCTCCCAATAAGAACCAGACCTCTACATTGTTTTTGTCTTTTTCAAGTATAGATTGATAGATTCCAACTTTGTCCATCATAACCTCCTATTTACGAACCACTTGTATAATTGCGTGGCAATCCAAGTGTACATGACAAAAACAAGGTAAACTGCAACCGCCGTAAGCAGAATTTTATACTGACCAACATAATAAAGCAGCAGGGACAGAGCCATGAAGATAATCCATATTATTGCTGGCCCGCCAATCTTTTTCATTATTCGGTGTGGAGCAAAAAGGGGATGGGTCATTTCATCATAGTAAGCCAACAAACTTAATAAGTATTGGTTTGATGGATCCACTAAAAAAGCCTGCCTGTAATATTCCCTTGCATCCTTCATATTCCCCTGCAAATCATGATAAAGCGCTAGATTCATCAGCTTTTGCTGTTCATCCCCAGCAGAATCCATAATGTTTCTGATTAACTCCAACTGCTTTTCTGAATCCTTCTTTACAAAATAATACTCAAGAACGTACTGGTTCACTCTTTCGCTATCAGGCTCCAGTTCCAAAGCATGCTCTAAAAGATTAAGTGCCTTCTCCTCAAAGCCAGTCACAAGCATCAGATACCCGTATGTAGCAAGCAACTCGCCATTTTCTGGTTCAATTTCAAGTGCACGTAAATAGGTTTGTTCCGCATTGTAATAATCCTTTTGATAACTATAAGTCTTCCCAATAAAATGGTAACATATTGCCTTATCATGTCCATGCTCCATCGCCTCCATGCAAGTTTCCCTCGCGGAAGTGAAATCACTGCGGGACATGAAGACAACTGCCATATTGTATAACGCATTCGAATTAAACGGGTCCTCTTCAAGGATATTCCTTATATGCACAGCCGCTTCTTCATAGCGGCCCATGCTAAATAAATATCTGACCTGCGTAAATTCCTTCTCTTTTATTATTGTTCCCATTTTTACCCCTTCTTACAGCTCCGATATGGCAAATGCTGCAAATAGTAGAATCCCCTGTATAACAGCGCCAGCAAGCATCCACAGGATGGCAGGCTTAAAGATGGGTGTTATCTCCCCATTTGTCATCAAATGGAATTCAAACGGTTTCGTCATCACTTTTCGGTACATAAAAAATAGAATAATAGCTAGCAGCTTGAAGCCGAATTTCAACAACGGCTTGCTTTCTGGTGCAAAAAAGCCTTGGAAAAACAAAGTAATAAAAACTATATCAGCAATGGTAAACAGGATACCTGCTCCGATCAAAAGGTGAATCGTTTTATCTGGAACGTTCAGCCATTTGGCATTCCTGGTCCCAAGAATAATTGTCGGTATAGTTCCACCAAAAAATGCAACCAAAAATAGACGATTTATATCATACGTTTTTGTTTTCTTCCACTCTTGATCAAGAGACGGCTGTAACAATTCATTTGCTTCCATATATTCCCCTCCTTCTTTTAGTTTAATTTCAAGAAGAAAGAAATACAATCCGTTTTTTTCCTGTTAGGTATGTTCTCTCAAAAGGCCAAATTATTTTTCAAGCAAAAAGTACTATCAGCCTTACTGCATGGTCAAAAGGTGAAATTGGATAATGTCGGCTGGGGCAGCAGGTATTATGATCAAAAAGAAAATAAGGTTGCCGAAGCTTTGTCATTTGGATCTATTAAGAACTTCGATTGCGAGGATATTCGGTTGGAAATCGATAACTTAACCATCTATACTGAAACAAAAACAGATAGTATAGCAACAATCTGGCCGCTTGAATTCACACTGGACCAATCAGCTGTTTCTAATCGTGAAGTTGTTGTGCTAAATAAAGAGTTCACTTTTAATAATAAGGCTTATGTCATCAAACAAGTAGAATTCTCCGAAATGGAAACAAGAGTGGTCGTCACAGGTTCGGACACAAAACTGATTACCGAAAATGGGATGACATATAGGGTGATGAGCAAATTGGAACATCAGTACCTCAATGCCAGGAAGGTAGATAAGGAGCGCGGCTACTATGAGGATTACTCGAAGCCTGGTGTTTTCCTCACCTCTGGTGGCGAAAAAGCTGACCCAATCTTCAGCAAAGGCGAAGTCAAAGGCGGAAAAGATGAATATATCATGACCTTCGCGCCAGTCAAGAATCGTGACAATTGTGTGCTTGAAGTGGGAGAAGACCTTACCATTACATTGAAATAGCATAAAAGCAGGCCGGTGGAAAACCCGGCCTGTCTTCGTTTGTGCTTATTAGAATGTGTGCGCCAAATCCTTGGCACGCGCAATTCCGTTTTCTTTGATTTCCTGTGCTTTTTCTGGGTTCGCATTGTGGCCTTCCAGGTATAGGCATTCCATTGAAGGTACACCGAAGAAGTTCATGATTGTTTCGATGTAACGATTTCCCATTTCCATGTTTGCTGCCGGCCCTTCTGAGTAGTAACCGCCGCGAGCCTGGATATGAAGGGCCTTTTTGTCTGTCATTAAGCCAACAGGGCCTTCCTGTGTATATCTGAATGTTTTGCCTGCTACTGCTACTGCGTCGAGATATGCCTTCATGACTGGCGGGAATGAGAAGTTCCAGAGCGGTGTCACGAAAACAAATTTGTCTGCTGCTGTGAACTGGTCAACCAGTTCAGCTAGACGGCCTACTTTTGCCTGTTCGTCTGCGGATAGAGCAGAGAACTCAGTACCTTTTTGCAGCTTGCCCCAGCCTCCTAATACGTCGGCATCGATATGGGGAATGTTTTCTTTAAATAGATCCAGATGAATGACTTCATCATTCTGGTTCTGTTCTTTGTACGTATCAATGAATGCTTTTCCTGCTGCAAGACTGAAAGATTGTTCTTCATTCAGCGGATGTGCTGTGATGTATAAAACCTTAGCCATGTTGTAATTCCCACCTATTCTTTTTATTTAAAACTATTCTATAAATCTCGAATTAAAAATAGCTTACTTCGAGATATTAAGCCGTTTTTCATCAAAGGTCAAAAGAAATGCTTATCTCAATGTTTTCAGTGCGCCGCTCCATGCCTCTACTTCATCCAGCATTGCATTGACATTGTCGAGGTGCAGGGCCTGGGGCTTGAACTCTGTACCGTTTTCAAAGTCAGTAAATAGGGATAATGTTGGATGTGTACGGACGTCGGCAATTTTCAATTCTCCACAGATTCCTCTTAAATGCTCAGCTGCCCTGGCTCCACCTGTTGAACCATAACTTACGATTCCAGCAGCTTTGTTATTCCATGCTTCGCGTGCAAAATCAAGTGCATTTTTCAAGGCCCCTGTAATGCTGTGATTGTACTCCTGAACAATAAATACGAATCCATCAAGACTTGCCAGCTTTTCATTCCAGGCAGCAATCCCAGGCTCGGAACCGTCAGTTGTGCCCAGGAAAGGCAATTCAAAATCAGCAATATCCACAATCTCATAATTTACATTACCTCGTTGGTCAGCAATTCCCTTTACCCATTCACCAACCTGAGGGCTCACTCGTCCCTGTCTAGTGCTTCCTAAAATAATTCCGATATTCATTTTTTCTGTTGTCATCTTTGTTTCCTCCTTTTTATTACTGCCAAAAAGCTTTCTTAAAAAACTCATCGTTTTCACCTTCAATTCCCTTGATTTTACTTAGCTGTTTCCATCTTAATGCGGTTTCCGGAAGGATCTTCCGTAATGAAAATGCCTTTTTCTTCTCTGACAGGCGCCCCGATTTCTTTCAGGCGGACTATTGTGTCTTCCAAGCTCGCTTCGTCGGGCAGTACGAGAGTGTATGATTCAAGTCCTGCGCTATTAGCAGGCGGTTTAGGAGCCCCCGCGCCGTTCCATGTATTCAGACCGATGTGGTGATGGTACTTTCCTGAAGAAATGAAGAGAGCCTGAGGTCCATAACGGCTGACTACTTCAAAACCAAGTCCTTTTGTGTAAAACTCTTCTGTTTTTGCTAGTTCTGCGACGTGTAAATGGATATGTCCCATCACTGTTCCTGCAGGAAGGTCGTTCCATGTTTGCTCCTTTCCCTCTGCAAGTAGATTTTCCGCATCCAGTGCCTGAGTGGCCATCACCACATGTTGCTCATTCCATTCCCATTTTGACGATGGTCTGTCTGTATAGATCTCAATTCCATTTCCATCCGGGTCTGCTAAATACAGTGCTTCACTTACAAGATGGTCAGATGCCCCTTGCAATGGATATCCATTCTGCAGGAAGTGCTTCAGTATTTTTGCCAGGTCAGCCCTGTCAGGCAGCAAGAGCGCAAAATGATACAATCCAGTAGTTCTTCCCTTCTTTGGGATTACATCGGATGGCTGCTCAATACTTAGAAGCACAGTTTTTCCATCGGCAGTTAACTTGGCGGATTTATCCGTTTTTTCAAAGACCTTGAAACCAATTACCTCCTGATAAAAGGCAAGGGAGCGTTCTAAACTTTGTACCTTTAAATTAACTCGGCCTACAAAAGTAACCGGCGGTTGATGAAAACTCATATATTCTTCCTCCTTTAAGCATTCTTTGATTGAAAAATAACATTATCCAGGGCAAAAAGCGATTTGTTTGTAATTGCTAGAAAAATTGAAATCGCCAGAAGGGCCAAATCAAGCTCAAAGCCTGCCATTTGGCCATTTCCCATGAATCCTCCGGCAACCTTTACCTTTACAATAGCTACTGCTAAAACGACCGCAAATAAAATTGAAATTACCCTCGTTCCTACACCAAGCAGCATTGCCAACCCGCCAACAAGCTCTACTAGGGCAACAATGTATGCCGAAATTCCAGGGAAACCAAGGCTTTCAAAAAAGGCGACTGTATTTCCAATCCCCCCCTGGAACTTTGCAGCTCCATGGATTGAAAATGTAGCTCCTAAAACTAACCTTAAAATAGTGGATGCTGCTTCATGCTTTTTTATCATATCCATTACTCTCCTTATAAAAATTTTTTTGAACTTAACTGCAGTAAGCAGGTTACTTTATGTAAGTAACTATATTACTGTAATTAAGTTACGTCAAGTATCTTTTTTATAAAAAGTAATTTATTTTTCAGATGTAATGTTTATAATGTTAGTAAGGAGTGATTGATATGGATAAGTCGATTTGTCCCAGATTTGAAAAAGCCATGACAATCCTAAGCCAGCGCTGGACTGGAATGATCATATATCAGCTGCTGGCTGGACCGCAGCGTTTTTGTACGATTGAATCCTCTATAGGCGTTAGTGGAAGAGTGCTTTCAGAGCGATTGAAGGATTTGGAAAGCGAAGGGATTGTGAGACGCGAAGTTCATCCTGAAACTCCAGTCCGGATCGAATATTCTTTGACCGAAAAAGGCAAAGCACTGGAACCTCTTATGAAAGAAATTGAAAAATGGTCACAGAGCTGGCTGGAGGCATAATAATAGATCGAAGATGGAATTTTTCATTTAAAGCACCCGTTGCATGGGTGCTTTTTGATTTTTATATAGAAAGTTTTTTACCAAGCTTATTTCAGTAGATTATGTATAAATACAAAAGAGACGCATGCAATTACATACGTCTCATTTCACTCACTTTTATCTCCCAAGGAAGGAGTTCAGCATCCACACATGTTTTTCTAAGCCTGCGTGAATGGTCAGCAGCAGGTCGCTTGTTGTTTCATCATTGACTTCCTCTGCCAGTTCCATGCCCTTCTTGAGCTCTTGGATCATTGTTGAATAGTCTTCTACTATGCTTGCGACCATATCAGTTGCGCTTTCATTTCCTGATGCTTCTTTTACAGATGCGAGTTCTAGCGCACCGGACATGGTTGCGACTGGTTTGTCACCCATTGCCAGCAGTCTTTCTGCAAGTTCATCGATATGTAAGGCAGCTTCGTTGTAAAGCTCTTCGAATTTCGCGTGAAGAGTGAAAAATTCCGGACCTGTCACATACCAGTGATAGTTATGAAGCTTAAGGTAGAGTACAGTCCAGTTTGCGATTTGCTTGTTGACTGTTTGTGTCAATTCATTTTTCATCCTGAATCCCTCCTGTTTTATTGTACGGATTCATTATAGTCCAAGATTATCCAACAAAGAGTTTGAGCGTGAATTGTTCACAGGAATGTCAACTTTTTAGACAAGTTATGTGCTAATACCGGGTCAAAAACCAAAATTCTCCATAAACTATACATAATAAAGCATTTATTTCTCCAAACTATGCATAGAACTGGAGGTGTTCATGAATGGGTTTATTTAATGCGCTCACCCAATGGAGAAATACCAGATACGAAAACCATCTTTCGAATATGAAGGACCAGAATAAATGCCCAGACTGCCATGGCAGAGGATATTACGCTTTTTCCGCGAATGAGTTTGTCTATTATGCAGCACCATACGAATGTCCTGGCTGCAGCGGCAGTGGATTATATACAGATTGGAGCAACAGTACAACATAAAAATGGCCGCTGCATTTGCAGAGGCCATTTTCTTTATCAATCACTTAATAGAGAAGGTACTTTTCCCTCACCTGCTTGAACTCCTTCAATTCCTCTTCCCACATAGCCTGGATGTCTTCCACGGATGTTCCGGCTTCAATTTCTTCCCTGATCCAGCCATTTCCTGTCAGAAGGTCGAAGAAGGAAATTCCCCTGCTGTCTTCAGCGCGGAATTGGAAATCCTCAGGATACATATCGTGAATTGCTTTTACAATATGAAGCCCTGTTTCAACTGGTTTGAACGACTCACGGTTGGTAATATGGATCTGGACGCCATGGGACAGTTTGCCTGCATGCTTTGAGAATGTCGGTGTGAACGATGCTGCCCTGAACTTTACTCCTGGAAGATTTAAAGAGTTCAATTTTGCGGACAAGTCATCTGAATTGATGAACGGGGCACCGATCAGTTCAAACGGCTTTGTTGTCCCTCTTCCTTCCGATACATTCGTGCCTTCAATCAATGCGGCTCCCGGATATACGAAGGCCGTGTCGAGTGTAGGCATATTTGGTGAAGGCATAACGAACTCGAGCGGCGTTTCATCATAATGCATCGTGCGTTTCCAGCGGTCCATCTCAACGACAGTCAAGTCTGCGCCTATATTGAATTCCTCATTGAAGAGCCTTGCCAGCTCCCCAACCGTCATGCCGTGGCGCAATGGAATTTCATAGTTTCCTACAAAGGATTTATATTTAGTTTCAAGGACAGGTCCCTCCACCTTATGTCCGCCAAGCGGATTGGGACGGTCTAATACGATAAATGGGATGTTATTTTCCTTGGCTGCTTCCATCGCATAAGCCATCGTGTAAATATAGGTATAGAATCTTGTTCCTACATCCTGAATATCAAACAGCAGGACATCGATGTTTTCAAGCATATCTGGTGTTGGCTTTTTTGTTTTTCCATAAAGGCTGTATACAGGGAGCTGTGTTCTTTCATCGATATAGTACTCGACATAAGCTCCAGCCTGGGCGCTTCCCCGAACGCCATGCTCGGGTCCGTAAAGAGCTGTCAGCTCGACATCAGGATCGTTGAACAGCAGGTCGACAACACTGGTTAGGTTTTGATCTACCCCAGTAGGGTTCGTGATCAGACCGACTCGCTTACCTTTGATTAGATCCTTGTGCTCCTCGAGCAGTGCTTCAGCACCAACCTTAAATTTCTTCAGATCCTGGCTCTTGCCCTGTACGCTATCATGGTTTGCCAACGCAATGGTCAATGAAGACAGAATCAACACAGTCGTCAATACTGCTGCCAGCCATTTTTTCATCATGATCACTCCTGTTTTAATAGATTTAAAAACTATTAGTTATGCAGTTCTCACATTTTTTTCATCTTCCAAAATCAAAGGCAGGCCGCATTCCTGAAGCCCGCCTATAAACTTTTAGTAGGTTAATCCGTGACCGAATTCATAAAGAACCCCGCCATTATAATCAGGAATCGTGATAGGCAGCTTTCCTGTTGGAGCGAATTCACCAAAGATCGCTCCGGCCGCTGCTTCAAAGCTTGCTGGACGGAAACCGTATTGGGTGAGGTACGCATCGATTTTCGGGTAAGCCATAATGTCATATGGATTTCGGATGCCGACACCGACAACAGGACCGTTTGCAACCTCTATGATCTGGTTGACCATTGCCATTTGTGCGCTCGATGGCATACGTCCTGACACATTGTAAGTGTAGGTGCCGACTATTACCGCGCTGGCATTTTTAATCAGTTCCAGCTGTTCCTGAGTCAGCTTGTAAGTTGAAGATGAGATGACAGTTGTATTTCCATGGCGCTGTTTAACCGCTTCACCCAGGCTGCTGATGAAAGTATTGCCCACAACGACGATTTCCCCACCGCTTTCCAGGTTCAGAGGCAATCCTGCATCATTTTTAACTAAAGTGATTGATTTCTCAGCCGCTTCTTTTTCAATTTGCTTATGCTCAGCAGATCCGACCACCTTCACTGCATTCGCAATCTTGTCTTCGATTGAAACAGGCGCTTCTTCCTTGATCACACCTCTTTTTACCTTCAAGGTTAAAATACGTCTAACGGATGCTTCCACTCGGTCTTCGGAAATTTCTCCAGCCTTCACAGCTTCCAGCAGTCCTGATGCGACTTCTTCAAGACCGACCGGCATTAAAATGATGTCCGTACCAGCCTTTACCGCACGGATAGCTGCATCAACAGGGCCGAAATGGTCAGCAATGGCTTTCATATTCATCGCGTCTGTTGTGATGACGCCTTGATAGCCCATTTCTTCACGCATTAGTTCTGTCAGGACCTTGTATGAAAGTGTTGCCGGAATGGCGATTTCTTCTCCTGTTTTCTGAGAAACTGCTTTTGTTGAATCTATTTTAGGGAAAGTCACATGTGCTGTCATGATCGCGTCAATCCCCGCTTCCATTCCTTTTTGAAAAGGATACAATTCAACTTCCTTTAATCGTTCTTTACCATGTGGAACTTCAGGCAATCCAAGGTGGGAATCGACCGCCGTGTCCCCATGGCCAGGGAAATGTTTCGCTGTAGCCGCGACACCAGCAGCCTGTAGCCCTTTTGTATAAGCTACACCCATGTCAGCAACAAGCTCTGGATCTTCACCAAATGAACGGACGCCGATTACCGGATTGTCCGGATTGTTATTAACGTCCATAACCGGTGCAAAGTTCATGTTGATTCCCAAAGATGCGAGTTCCTCGCCGATGGCGCTGCCCACGTTATAAGCGATTTCTGGTGAGCGTGTTGCGCCTAATGCCATGTTGCCTGGCATATCCGTCCCTGATTGAAGCCTGGTGACAATTCCGCCTTCCTGGTCAATTGTCAGCAGCAGGCCGAATTTTTCGGCCGCCTCCTGGTAATCGGATACTAAGCGTGCCGTCTGTTCTGTTGTAACCACATTCTCACGGAAGAGGATAACTCCGCCCAAATGGTATTTCTTTACGAGCTGCTCAATTTCCGGCAGCATTTCGGTTACATTTTCACCTTTCCAAGTCCTGAAATCAGGCATAAGCATTTGCCCTGTTTTTTCCTCCAGGGTCATTTTGCTGATTGCATTGCCAATCAAGTCATATCGCTGACTTTCCTGCTTAATGACAACACCTTCCGATTCAGGCTTTCCTTTTTCCCCTTCAGCCTTGGAGGATGGATTCACTTTATAATCGAGTGCGATACGGTCCTTGAAAGTACCGTCTGTCACTGTAATGAATGTCCGTCCATTCTGCCCTGTGAACTCCACATTTCCATCCTTGTCAACTGTTGCCACATTTTTATTGGCAGACTCCCATACAAGGTTTTCAGATGCCAGCATAAAATGTCCTTCGGAATACACATGGAGTGCTTTCAATTGTATGGTTCCGTCTTTAACTGCTGTTTCGGCTTCTGGAACATTTTCGTAAATCACCAGATCCTCCGCTGTGTTCTTTTCCTCGGCACCAGCCTTCTTCATAGAAAGGCCAGGCAGCATTTGTGAAAATGCCAGCATGAACACTAGAGAATAAAGCATTAGCTTACTGAGTTTCCTCATCTAATCTCCTCCGTTTTGCATATTTTATCCAATTTATTAAGAATTACTAAAGTTAGTAATTTCTTTGCTCCCAGCCTTCTCCTGAAAATTCAGGTTCAACCTTTTTTCCATCGGAGGTTACTAGACTGATATTGTCGACATACCAGCCTCGGCCATTCGTATAACTGTCCGTTTCGTATTGGAAACGGATGTGCTTAGTCGCTGCAGGTATTTCAACCTCCTCTGCATCCCAATCCACGCTGCTTCCTGTAAAACTAGCCACTCGTTCCCAGTTTTCACCGTCCCCCGAGATTTCCAGATAACCATGATCAGCATCCGCTTCAATCCGATGCCAGGTGTCGAATGATAGTTTAGCAGGATTTTCGAGTTTTACTTCTGCTGTCATCGTGCGTTGGAGTTTGTCTCCATATCCTGAAAACCAGGCAGATCCATCTGGAATATTTACCGGGATGGAATCGGCAACCTGTCTTGCAAGCTGTCTTCGCGCTACATTCGTAGAAACCGTGCTTCGGCTTGGATGGACCCTGTTGGTCAACAGGATTGCGAGTGTGCCATTATTCCTGTTTACGACAATCGAAGTCCCTGTATAACCGGTATGGCCAAGTGATGTCCCCTCAGATAACGCATCCATGAACCATCCCTGGGCAAGCTCCCAGCCTAATCCGTGGTCATCACCAGAGAACTGAGGGATTTGGTTTTCAACAATCATATCCACTGTTTTTTGCTTAAGGATCTGAACGCTTCCATATTTGCCATCATTCAAATACATATGAGCAAGCTTTGCCAGGTCCTCGGCTGTTGAGAACACTCCAGCATGTCCTGCGACACCATCCAGTGACCACGCATTTTCGTCATGTACTTCACCCCAGACAACTCCGCGGTTCGTCCATGGCTGATATTCTGTCGCAGCGATCCGCTTTTTCAGTGATAACGGAGGATTGTACATTGTATCCGCCATTCCAAGAGGCTCTGTTATAAATTCTTTGACAAACTCATCCTGACGCTGGCCTGAAAGCCTTTCAATCAACATACCGAGCGTGATCATGTTGAGATCGCTGTATGTATAAGTACTGCCCGGCTCATTTTTCAATGGATGTTCCAATACAATATTCATTCTGTCTTCACGGCTGCCTCCTTTTGTATAAAGGGGAACCCATGCCGTGAAACCGGATGTGTGGGTAAGGAGCTGCCTTATGGTGACGTCTTCTTTTCCATTAGCGGCGAATTCAGGAATATGCTTTGAAACTTTATCATCCAGCTTGAACCTTCCCTGGTCATAAAGAATCATAGCTGCTGTAGTGGTGAAAATTTTACTGATAGAGGCAAGGTCAAATATCGTATCTTCTTCCATCATGATCGGATTCCTGGATTCAGTGAATTGGTCATCTTCATATCTGTAAGCAAATCCATACGCCTCATGCTTCACAACATGGCCGCGCCGGGCGACGAAAGCGACAGCACCTGGCATTACACGGTCGGCTATCATTTTTTCCATATGCCCGTCAATCTCATCCAGCGGCTGCTGGACCATGCCCGCTCCCCGAACCGATCCTTTATGAAGTACAGGCGATAAAGGACCTGGCTTATCCCACGAAAACACAGGATGGACTTCCTGGAAGCCTGCTTTTCCCTCCCGCTTTTCAATCGATGGGCCCGGCACTTGATTCCCGTCCGCGAATGAGACTGGAATCATCACCCCTGTACCGAGAACTGCTGACAGTGCAATCGTTAGTGTTTTGTTCTTCATGTTTCCTCCTTTTCCGAGCGATTGCTCCATTTAATCTATTAAACTTTGAAAAGGCTTTCATGCTGTAACCTTAGACTATCTAAATAACAGTATAGATGTCTATACCACTATAGACCCAACCCTCCTCTAAAATAGAAAAATCCCGGGACTGCTCTCCCGGGATTTTGGAATCATTTTTGTAAAAATATTCTAATATCTTCATGGAAATTTTCCCAACCTAAACTTCGTGGTTCAATTCCTCTTATTCTCCTTTTGTTTAATCCAATACCTGATCCCCTTGCCTGCGAGAGGTTCATCCTTGAATCGCGGAATCACATGCAAATGGGCATGGAAAATCGATTGCCCTCCAGCGTGTCCCGTATTCCACCCTACACTGTAACCGTCTGGAGCATACTTTTCGTCAAGAATCTTCTTCGTCTCAAGCAGTAACTCCCTGGAATCCTTCCATTCCTGATCTGATAACTCAAAAACATTTTGCTTATGGAGCTTCGGGATGATCAGCCCGCTTCCCTGCAGGACTTGCTGCTCAGACTCCTTCTGGATAAAATAACAGGTTTCACTTTCCAGTACAATTTCCTGCTCTTCATCTGCGTGCACATTACAATATGGGCAATTCTCCTGGTACATTTTCTAGTGCCTCCATTCCTGCCAACCCTTACTTTTCCTCATTTTTTATTGTGCCTGTTCCTCCATTGATTGTTGTGTTATAGACACCATCCGCTTCCCTTATTTACTATTACGTATTAAGGGTTTTCAGGTTAATAAAACAGAGCCCATTTATAGCTTTTGCTACTCTATCACTTTACTAATTTTCTCATCACGTGAATTTGCCCAAGATGATAGGCTTCATGAAATAGTGACATGTTCGCAAGCTCTCCGAAAGTCTCCATCCCAAGGAAAGGCTTTTTGAGCTTTTCATCCAGCATTGAAGGCGGTATTTCCTTGATCCTTCCCAGCTGCGCTTTCAATTGGTCCCGCAAAACTTCAACGGAAGGAACATCTCCAGTCCAGTCGGATGGACGGGTACCATTTCCGAATAACTCTATGTAGTTTACAGGGAGATGACTTGATTTTTTCGGGAATCCCATCATGAATTGTTCTGTAACTGTCAGCACATGCCCGATGTGCCAGTGAATGTTATTATTGAAGCCCTCTGGCTGGACACTTGCCTGTTCCGTAGTGATGCCCTCAGTTGTTTTCAAAAAAGAACCTCTTGTTAATTCAAACTGCTTGAATAAAAGCTCGCTCATCCTTACCTTCCCCTTTCCAGCTTGTACTTCTCACTATATTTATTCTATATATTTCCATCATATGCGACAAGAAAAAGGAAAATAAAAAAATACCTGTGTAGGTATTATGTTGCATTAAAGGAATTTATTTGACAAAATTTGTTCAAAACATTATGGCTGATATGTGTCTTCACACTTTTTTCACAGATTTCCATAAATTGCTTTGATATCTTATAAGTGTAATAATTATTAATTTTTGAAGGGAAGCGATTTAGATGTTCGCTAAATGGTTAAGAGAAAACAATATTGCTGCTGGCCTGTTGACTGTGATTCGTGTTTGGCTGGGTTACAATTGGATGACTGCTGGATGGGGAAAATTAACTGGTGAAGGATTCGACGCAACTGGATATTTAAAAAATGCAGTTGCCAATCCAGTAAAAGGTCCAGACGGAAACGCAGTATATGGTTGGTATGTAAACTTCCTTGAAAGTTTTGCACTCCCGAATATCGAACTTTTCAACTTTATTGTCCCGCTGGGAGAATTCCTGGTTGGTCTTGGCTTGATTCTAGGAACACTGACAACTGCAGCCATGTTCTTCGGCCTTGTGATGAACTTCAGCTTCTTCCTTGCCGGAACAGTGTCTCACAACCCAACAGACATCTTCTTCGGCTTCATCATCCTGTTCGCTGGCTACAACGCTGGTAAATACGGCTTGGACCGCTGGGTGGTTCCTTTCATCCGCAAAACTGTTTTCAAACAAACACCAGAAGCTGCACATAAATCTGCTTAACGATATAGCAAAAGCCCTCCGCCGATAAGGCAGAGGGCTTTTTTATCAGGATTCTTCCTCAATTGTTTTAAGCATGATTTTTTTCCTGAAGCCGCCGCTGCGATTCTTCTTCAGCTGGCGCATAAACTCTACTTCCGATTCAGTGATTCCCCTGTGCTCGGCAATCGCATAGACCACCTCAAGCAAATCAACCATTTCACTCAGCAGCCTGTCTGTTCCAGCATTACGGAATTTCTCAACTTCCTCATTGAACTTCTCCATAAGTTTTTCACTATATTGACTGGCTTCCAAAATTTCAAATTCTACTTTCTTTCCCTTTTCCTTCATCAAATCAGGAAACAGGTCTCTTACGAGTTTGTTATATTCCTTTTTCTCCATGTCGATTCCCCTTTTGCTGTCCTATTGATAAACATATCCTTTAAACGAGATGTTCAAACACTTTTTTGAAATAATGCTCTTGTCCATAGTGGTTGTTGATTTCCGTTCCAGCCTCATCAAAAATACTCAAAAGGACATTCTTCTTTTACAAAGCAGAATACATACCAACCAGGTATTATCCCTCTGCCTAGTTAAATAGAGCAATAGAAAAAGCCTGTGGATCGGTCCACAGGCTTTTCGTATGAAATAAGAAAGATATAACTTGAGAATTGTCCAGCCGCACCGCCTAGCCCCTCAAGACGCTTGTCGGGGCTGACCAAGGCGCTTCCGCTTTTCTTGTCAAACTACATAATCTTCAGTTAACTTACTGCAGGCATTCGATAGATTCTGCAAGCATTCCATCCTTAGCTTTTCGTCGCAGATAAAGTCATTAAGCAGCTCTTCTTCAAGCTTCAATTGAATTTGATTGATTTCTTCCCGGAACCTCTCTCTTTTTTCAACTTCAGATAAATGAAACTCTATCTCCCGTTCAAAGTACTCTACCGTCCCAAATAAAACCGTCAACGTTTCCTCCACCTTTCATAAAAAAATTGAACATTGGCTAAAACCAAATCTGCCAAAAGGATCATTTTATTTTGTCCTGTCAAGTATCTTAGGTATTATTTATCCTATATCGCAATATACAAACGTGAAATTCGTTTCTTTTTGCAATATGGTGCAGAAAGAGACATTCCAAATAAAAAATCCCCCAAAAGGACGGCGGATTTTAATGTGGCAAACAGTCTTTAAAACCATCCACCTGTACCTGGTGTTCTCATCCGTTCTTTTTTGGCAGCCCGACGATCATAGCAGTGATGCCTTAGACTCGTGGCTTTGCGTCCTCACCTTTCGATGAGTTTGCCTTTTTCAGTTCTAATTAAAATATAAAACTATAGTACCGTTATTTCAACAATTTTCGCCATTTTCTTACAAGGATGAGTCTTTTTTCCTAGAACCATTTATAGAGAAATCTTTTATGAGATAGTTTAATACCTGCAGATTGATAGAAACAGCTTTTGGGAAGCACTGTACAAATTCGGACTAGGATTGTTTTAACAATGTAATATCCCAGCAATCTCTATGTAAAATTCGCTTGCTAGAATAAAGGGAAGAAGCTTTATTACAGGCGAATGGCAGGAGGATCCTTATGGAACAGCATGTTAAGAAGTCGCTAGATGAATGGAAAACAGAAATTGAAGAGATTCTTCAAGAGATTGATTCGGAGTATGAAGAAGTTAAAAACGAGTTAAAAGTGTATACATATAAATTCAACATCACAAAGCAAGTCGTCCAGTCGACAGTGAATCCAGACTTGAACAGGAAAATCCGTGAACTGTATCATCAGCCATTTGAGGAGAAATTCAATGATTTGAAGGAATATATCAAGGAATTGGAAGAGAAAAAGCGAGTCTTCCAAATGTTCACCGATAAAATCGACAAAGTGACGGAAAAAGAAGATACGCCGCATTTCGCAGTGGCGCAAACTGAATAAATGAAAAGCCTGGCTGATTGATCGAAGATCTCAGCCAGGCTTTTTTATGCTTATCTCTTCCACCAAGAATCAAACATGGATGCAGGCATATGCCGTTTATGCTCGGAAGCAAGGTATCTGCCTTCAATTTTGCCAGCGTCCGCTTCGTCAATCTGCTTTCCTTCCAGATAGTCATCGATTGCTTCATAGCTGACTCCAAGCTCGGTTTCATCGGACTGAAGCGGCTTGTTGTCAAGAAGGTCGGCAGTAGGCTCTTTCAGGTACAGTCTCGGTTCTGCGTTCAATGCCTTCAGCAGTTCCCTGCCCTGACGCTTGTTCAGTCCGGATAGAGGCAGCAAATCGGCACCGCCGTCCCCGTATTTTGTAAAGAATCCGGTCACAGCCTCGGCAGCATGGTCTGTCCCGATCACCAGCAAGCCTTCCTGTCCTGCGATGGCATACTGTGTGATCATTCTCATCCTTGCCTTTGCGTTTCCTTTATTAAAATCCGTCATATTATCGCCAATCGCTTCCTCGAACTGTGTATTGAACGTATCGACAGCAGGCTGGATATTGAAGGTGATCGTCTGGTCAGCCTTGATGAAGTCCAATGCTTTCTGTGCATCTTCCTCGTCTTTTTGCACAGCATATGGAAGTCTGACTGCTACGAATTTGGCCTCCTTGCCTTCTGACCGCAATTCCTCCGCTGCCATCTGCGCCAGCCTTCCAGCGAGGGTGGAATCCTGGCCGCCGCTGATTCCAAGCACGAACCCTTTTGCCCTTGAGACAAGTAAATATTCCTTTAAAAAATCGATTCTCTTCCTGATTTCCTGCTGGGGATCGATTTGCGGCTTCACATTCAATGCGTCAATTATCTGTTTTTGCAAGCTCATAATAAACCTCCTAAACACTTTAAACTGATATCAGGCTCTTTCGTCTATTGAGAAAACTTTGCTAGAATCTCATTATAAAAGAGCATATCCCTTAAAAAGCTTAAAGTCCAGATTTTGGTCAGGTTATCTAACATTCATTTTACAAACTGAAGATCTCCTGTACTATTTTACCCATTCACCTGTTGTTCGTAACATTTTGTCACCCAGGATTTTTTTGCTAGACTATATCTTAGACAATTAATGCTTAATCAAATTGGAGGCATTCATAATGGCAACCCATGAAAAGTTCAAAGGCTATTTCGGTACATATACAAAAGAAGACAGCGAGGGCATCTACTCTTTCACCCTTGATCCAGTGAATGGAAAAATCCTCGACGTGGAACCAGCGGCAGCCCTGGAAAATCCTACATACCTGACAATCAGTGACGACAACCGCTTTCTCTATGCTGTCGCAAAGGAAGGTGGTACAGGAGGAGTGGCAGGTTTCCGCATTCTCGATTCCGGAAAGCTATCATTCATCAATTCCGAGTTTGCACAAGGAGCGTCACCATGCCATGTGAGCGTGAACGAGGAAAATAACCTGCTTTTATCCGCCAATTACCATAAAGGGTCTGCTGATTCCTATCTGCTGAACCCTGAAACAGGCAATATTGAGTCGGTCTTATCAAGCGCGGTCCATGATGGCTCAGGACCGGATGAGCGCCAGGAAAAAGCACACACCCATTATGCGGGATTTACACCGGACGGAAACCATTCAGCAGTAATCGACCTTGGCATCGACCAATTGATTACCTATACTCTGGATAACGGCCAGCTGATCGAGAAGAGTGTGCTCCATATTGCACCAGGCAGCGGTCCAAGGCATCTTGTTTTCCATCCAAACAATACCATCGCCTATTTGATGACAGAATTCAGCTCTGAAGTACTTGTTTTAAAATACAATTCACAGGAAGGCAGCTTTGAACAGCTGCAGGCCATCTCCACCCTGCCTGCAGATTTTACCGACAACAACCAAGGAAGCGCCATCCATATTTCATCTGATGGGAAGTACGTCTACGCTGCCAACCGCGGCCATGACAGTATCGCGATTTTTAAGGTGGACCCAGAAAGCTTCCAGCTTGATTTTGTCGAGCTTACGTCTACGGAGGGGAATTGGCCAAGGGATTTTGTGCTAGACCCCAGTGAGAAATTCCTGATTGCCGCCAACCAGAATTCCAGCAATGTCGCGCTGTATTCCCGTGATACAGATACAGGCAGATTGACATTGCTGCAGTCAGATGTGAAGGTGCCGGATCCAGTATGCGTGAAGTTTTTGAATTATTGATCCTCGGGCATTCTGAAAAATGCTAAAAGGCAGGTGCACAAAAGGCACCTGCCCTTTTTCTATTTGTCGCTCGGGAATCTGACACCCATTTGCGACCTTGCCTCATCAAGAATCCTCATCGTGATCCTCGAGTTTTCAAGCGAGTTGTTCCTTGATTCCAGTTTCCCTTGCTGAATCAAGTTAATGAATTCCTCCGCTTCATAAAACATATTATCATCCAGTTGTTCTCTCGAAATATCTTCATATCTCCCATCACGATAGAGAATTTCCACTTTTTCCGGCGTACTGATTTTATCAATCTTGATGTTCCCATTCTCGCCGTGTATCTCAGAAGGAAGAGATGAATCAGTGATTTTCGAAAACATGATGACCGCATCCATTTCCTCATATTTCATAATCAGGCTGCCTTCCCCATCCACACCTGATTCAAGCAAATAGCCGGTTGCCTGAATAGACTTTGGCTCTCCAAACAGGACAACGAGAGGATAGAGGCAATAGATGCCGATGTCCATCAGTGAACCTGCCGAAAATTTCGGGTTGAAGGCGTTCAATACGGTACCTTCTTTATACTTGTCATAGCGGGACGAATACTGGCAATAGCTGGCGAAGTACCTTCTGATCGTGCCGATTTTATCCAGATTCTCCTGGACGGCCTTGAAGTTCGGCATCAGGGTCGATTTTAGCGCCTCCATCAAAACAACCTGATGATCCTTTGCCGTCCTGATCATATCGTCCAGCTCGCCGCTGTTAGACGCAATTGCTTTTTCGCAGAGAACATGCTTGCCATTTTCCATGAGAGTCTTCGCCTGGCTGGCATGCAGAGAATTGGGACTTGCAATATAGACGGCATCAATTAAATTGCTTTTTGCCATCTCTTCCAGGTCTGTAAAAATAGTATCCACTCCGAATTTGCCGGCAAACTCCGCGGCACGGTCCTCAGTACGCGAATAAACGGCATTAAGCTGAAAATCCTGATGGTGGCTTGCCCCCTTGATAAATGCTTCTGTAATCCAATTTGTACCTACTACTCCGAAACGCACCATGTTGTTTCACCCTTTCAAATAGGAAAAGCCGGGGACCATGCCCGCAGCTTCTTTTTTCATCTTATCGAAAAGGGAGTTCGATCACAAACTTTGTCCCTTTTCCATGCTCGCTTTCCACTGAAATTTTTCCATCATGCATCTGTACCAGCTGTTTGACTATTGACAACCCGAGGCCGAACTCTCCAAACGGGTTGCTCGTTCTCGAGATATCGGCTTTGTAAAAGCGATGCCAGATTTTTTCGATTTCAGCCGGTTCGATGCCAATGCCTGTGTCCTCGATCTCAATCACCGTCTTCGCCCCAGCCATCCTGCCGCGAAGCAAGATGGTTCCATTTTCAGTGAACTGGATGCTGTTTTTCGTAATATTGATCAAAATCTGGACAAGACGGTCATAATCAGCATGGACCATGGCTGATTCTTCCGTTTGGATCTCAATTGAGTTATTTCGTTCCTCCGCCTGCAGCCCTAGTTGGTCCTGGATGATTTCGAATACCTCAATCAGTTCAATATCTTCTTTTAAAAGCAGTACTTGATTCGAGCGGATTTTATCATAATCCAGGTTCTCATTAACCAGCCTGATCAGCCGCTTCGTTTCCTGGCTGACCAGGTTGATGCCCCGCTCTTTCTCCGCCTCGGGAATCATATTATTCCTGAGCCCCTCAATAATTCCGCTAATGGTCGTAAGCGGCGTCCTCAATTCATGGGAAACATCTGACATGAACTGGCGGCGCCGGTTTTCCAGGCTTTCGATTTCTGATTTCGAATCGTTCAGTTTGCTTACCATGCTGTTAAAATCATTCGCCAATTCACCGATTTCATCGAAGTCAGAGGATGGAACTTTTACGGTATAATCCCCTGCAGACACCAGCGATGTGGCTTCCTGCAGCTTTTTGATCCTGTTCACATGGATGCGTGACAGCACCCAGCTCAGCAGGAACGAAACAGCAAGCGCAATCAACACGGTATAAAATAAATATTTATTGATTTCTGTAATCATTTCCCGTGTCCCGCTGATTGGCGAGGTCAGGAGAATGCCGCCGATGAAATTTCCACGATCCACATATGGCAAAACAACCAGGGTCACAGCACGGTCATACCGTTCTAGATCAAAATTTTTCACAATCGGATTTCCGTTTGTGAGCTGGCTCCACTCTTCTTCCGATAACTCGATCGCCGGCCCTCTCCATCTGATTGGATTCAGCAGCTGGATATTCTCATCAAATACACTGAACTGGATATCCCGGCCAAAAAGAACCCGGGCATACTGATTGATCACCTGATCAGGACGTTCACTGCCTCGATCAAGATCTCGGAGGATATTTTCCCCGTAGGAAATCAGCTCCTCCGTTTTATTTTTATAAACCAACGTTTCCACATACTGTGTGAATACGAGGCTCAGGATGAGGAAGGCAACGATGATAATGCTGATATGGCTCAGAAATTGCTGGTATATATATTTAACCTTCATGCCCATCAACCAGTTCATCGAATTTATAGCCTACGCCCCAAACCGTATGGAAGAATGGCTGTTCAGCACTGCCAATCTTCTTCCTTAGTCTCTTGATATGGACATCCACCGTACGTTCATCACCGTAAAATTGGTATCCCCAGACACGCTCAAGAAGCTGCTCCCTCGTGAATACCTGGCGCGGATGCTGGGCGAACAATAGAAGCAGGTCGAATTCTTTTGGCGTCAAATTTGTCACTGGGCTGCCGTCCAGGCTTACTTCACGAGTTTCTTTGTTGATTTTCAGACGGCTCGTCCCAACCTCGCTGTGCTCACCGGGTTTCTGTTTTTGATATCGCCGGGCCACAGCCTTGATCCTCGCCATCAAAGCCAGCGGACTGAACGGCTTCGTCACATAATCATCCGCTCCCATCTCTAGTCCAAGAACCTGATCAGATTCACTGTCCTTGGCCGTCAGCATGATGATCGGCACATCACTGCCATCCTGCCTGATCTTCCTGCAAAGTGTTACACCATCCATACCCGGAAGCATCCAGTCGACAATCAGCAAATCCCACTCTGCGCTTTTGTAAGCCTCATAGCCCTGGAGGCCATCATTCACAAACCTGCCTTCTATGCCCTCTTTTAAAAAGAACATCTCAATCATCGCACAGACACTTTCATTATCCTCAATCACTAATATTTTCACGGCAATCCCCTCTGTTCCGACATCTGTTATATATAAATTATAGCGCAATGGCGAGAGAATCAACTGTTTCACCTGCTGTTACAGATTATTTAACATGTTGGTCCTAGTTTGTTCATGATTATAGGGGGGTTAGTTAAATTCAGGCGGCAATACACTCTATTGGGTTGAAAGGATTGCTTAATGGGGTTATCTTTCCGCTTGAATCGTACCCTTATAGAGGGAGAACTGCTTGCATAAGGGTATCTTTCCGCTTGAATCGTACCCTTATAGAGGCAGAATTGCTTGCATAAGGGTATCTTTCCGCTTGAATCGTACCCTTATAAATGCAGAACTGCTTGCATAAG